>NZ_JAIUHZ010000010.1:0-194008 GCF_020165355.1 Mesorhizobium sp. BR1-1-6
GAGCGCCGCTTCGTCACCTTGCATGTCGGCGCCGGCACGTTCCTGCCGGTGAAGGCGGACGACACCGCCGACCACAAGATGCATGCGGAGATCGGCTCGGTCAGCGAGGCAACTGCCGACGCATTGAATGCGGCAAAGGCGAGGGGCGGGCGCGTCATTGCCGTCGGTACGACCTCGCTGCGCCTGCTGGAAAGCGCCGCGCGAGAGGATGGCGTGCTGGCTGCATGGTCCGGCCCGACCGACATCTTTATCACGCCCGGCTATCGTTTTCGCACCGCCGACATGCTGACGACCAATTTCCATCTGCCGCGTTCGACGCTGTTCATGCTGGTTTCGGCTTTCAGCGGCCTCGATACGATGCGCGCCGCCTATGCGCATGCCATTGAGCACGATTACAGATTCTACTCCTACGGAGATGCAAGCCTGCTGTATCGAGCGGAGATGAGCGATGGACGATGACCTCGACAGGCTGGACCGCGACAGTTTGATCGCCGAAGTCAAAAAATTGCGCGCCGGCATTCGCCA
The DNA here is from genome assembly GCF_020165355.1 of Mesorhizobium sp. BR1-1-6. Taxonomy (NCBI): domain Bacteria; kingdom Pseudomonadati; phylum Pseudomonadota; class Alphaproteobacteria; order Hyphomicrobiales; family Phyllobacteriaceae; genus Mesorhizobium; species Mesorhizobium sp. BR1-1-6. Next base: position 526 of record NZ_JAIUHZ010000010.1, read on the forward strand.
GCATCGCGATGCATCGGGGCACGATCTTTGCTGGCATCATCCCGATTTGTGGGACCTGCTGCCCGAGAAGATCGATCCGGCAATCGCCGTGCCGCCCTGGCCAAAATTCATGCGCGGCTGCATCCACTATCGCCAGTCGCTGGACGAACAGGCTCCGGGCGCACCGGCACACGACAAGGAATTCAATGGCTGAGACGTTCACCTTCAAGGTGCTGGCGACCGAAGGCAGGGCGCGGCGCGGCTTGATCAGCATGCCGCGCGGCGAAATCCGCACGCCTGCCTTCATGCCGGTCGGCACCGGCGGCACGGTCAAGACGATGTACATGGATCAGGTGCGCGGCGTCGGCGCCGATATCATCCTGGGCAATACCTACCATCTGATGCTGCGGCCCGGCGCCGAACGCGTGGCGAAGCTTGGCGGCCTGCACGAATTCGCCCGCTGGCCGCATCCGATCCTGACCGACAGCGGTGGCTTCCAGGTCATGTCGCTGTCAAAGCTTCGGAAATTGACCGAGAAGGGCGTCACCTTCCGCTCCCATATCGATGGCGCATCCTATGAAATGTCGCCGGAGCGTTCGATCGAGATCCAGGGCCTGCTCGATTCAGACATCCAGATGCAACTCGACGAATGCACGGCGCTGCCGGCCGCGCTCAAGGAAATCGAGCGCGCCATGGAATTGTCGCTGCGCTGGGCCGAGCGCTGCAAGACGGCGTTCGGCGACCAGCCCGGGAAGGCGATGTTCGGCATCGTGCAAGGCGGCGACAATGCGGATTTGCGCGTGCGTTCTGCGCAAGCGCTGAGCGCGATGGATCTGAAAGGCTATGCGGTTGGCGGCCTTGCCGTCGGTGAACCGCAGGCGGTCATGCTCGACATGCTCGACATCACCTGCCCGGAACTGCCCGATGACAAACCACGCTATCTCATGGGCGTCGGAACGCCGGACGACATCTTGAAATCGGTGGCGCGCGGCATCGACATGTTCGACTGCGTGATGCCGACGCGGGCCGGCCGGCATGGGCTTGCCTATACAAGGCGCGGCAAGGTCAATCTGCGCAACGCCCGCCATGCCGACGATCCGCGCCCCCTCGATGAGGAAAGCGACTGCCCGGCGGCACGCGATTATTCCCGCGCCTATCTGCACCATCTCGTGCGCTCGCAAGAGGCACTCGGTGCGATGCTTCTGACCTGGAACAATCTGTCCTATTATCAGAAGCTGATGCAGGACATACGCGCCGCGATAGAGACCGGCACTTTCGAGGCACGCGCTGCCGAAATTACCGAGGGCTGGGCGAGGGGCGATATCCCGGCGCTGTGACGGTTCAGGTGCTCAGCGAATTCGACGCGCGCAGGCTGCAGCCGGTGATTTGGAACGTGCCGTCGGGCTGTCGCTCCAACGTGTAGACAGCTTCATAGTCCTTGCCGTCAGGGCCGACGATCAGCACCTGCTGGATGATCGAGGTCGGACCCGTCTCCTCGACCTTGCCGAACGAGTAGCTCCGTGGGTTGCGCACCGGCGCGTAGCCGTTGGTCACCATGTTCATGAAGGTGTCGACGGTCGGGAAGATCCGCTTCACGTTCGGTGCGGCGAAGCTGTAGGCCGTGACGCCGTCATCGGCCAGGAACGCTCTCAGCTGGCCGTCAATGGCCGCTTGCGCCGCCTTGATCTCGGCCTCGCCGGCAAACGCCGACAAGGGCAGGAGGAGAGGAAGGAATGCGAATGCGAAAAGCGTGCGGCGCATAGCCTGTTTCCCTTGTCTTTCGAGAACTTGCCTTTCGAAAAATCCTGCCCGTGCAGGCATCCTAACATACGTTTGGTGGCGCTTCAGGGTTTCACCGGCGGCGAATATTCAGTGTTGTCGCGCGACGAAGTCCAGGCAGCCTTGGCGGAATTGCGGGAGGCGTGGCCAACGCTCGAACCGGCTAAGTACCGTTCCAGCGCTTGAAAGCCCGCCTCCAGTCTGCCAGAAGGGCCGCTTGGATTGGACGTTTAGCAGGGCGGAGCCATGAAGGCGTTTTTCGTGCAGATCAAATGCGAACTGGGCAAGTCGTATGAGGTTGCCAGCGCGCTCGCCGACGCCGAGATCGCCTCGGAAATCTACTCCACTGCCGGCAATTACGATCTGCTCGCCAAGTTCTATGTCGACGACGAGGAGGATGTCGGCCACTTCGTCAACGAGAAGGTGCAGATTCTTCCCGGCATCAAGGACACGTTCACCGTCGTCACTTTTCGCGCCTTCTAGCGTCGGAACCCATTGCCCGGGCATGAGGCAAAGCCTGACCAAGCTCATATTTCAGCTGCCTCAATTTTAGGCAGGGGCGACATACTGATCGTCCGCATCCCTCAAATCACCGATTGCGCTTGATTTTCTCCAGCGGCGCCAGTGAAATGGCGTCACAGGGGAGTATGCGATTGGCAGCGTTCGATGAAATGCTTCCGGAGGTCTCCGGACTTAGAAGACCGTATTCGGCTTACGATCGCTGGCTGAAAGAGCAGGACCCGGCCAGGCTTACCGAGAAAATGCAGGACGCCGAACGCGTCTTCCGCAAAACCGGCATCACCTTCGCCGTCTATGGCGAGCAGGAAGCCTCCGAGCGGCTTATCCCCTTCGACATCGTTCCGCGCATCATTTCTGGCAATGAGTGGCGCCGCCTCACGCAAGGCATCGAGCAGCGCGTGCAGGCACTGAACGCCTTTCTCGACGACATCTATCACCGCCAGGAAATCCTGCGGGCCGGACGCGTTCCCCGCGACCTGATCGCCAGGAACGAAGCCTTCCTGCCCGAGATGATCGGGGTCAGGCCACCAGCCGGCGTCTACACCCACATCATCGGCGTCGACATCGTGCGCATCAGCGAAAACGAGTTCTACGTGCTGGAGGACAATGCGCGCACCCCATCGGGCGTTTCCTACATGCTGGAAAACCGCGAGACGATGATGCAGCTCTTCCCCGAGTTGTTCCAACAAATCAAGGTGCGGCCGGTGGAGAACTATCCGCAGCTTTTGCGCCAGTCGCTGGCGGCGGTGCGGCCGCAGAACGCCAAGGGCACGCCGACCATCGCCGTGCTGACGCCCGGCAGCTACAACTCCGCCTATTTCGAACATGCCTTCCTGGCCGATCAGATGGGGGTGCAACTGGTCGAGGGGCAGGATTTGCGCGTGGTGGACGGTCATGTCGCGATGCGCACGACCGAAGGCTACAAGCAGATCGACGTGCTCTATCGCCGGGTGGACGATGCCTTCCTCGATCCGCTGACTTTCCGGCCGGACTCCGCGCTCGGCGTGCCTGGCATCATGGATGTCTACCGGGCCGGCAACATTACGATCGCCAATGCGCCGGGAACCGGTATCGCCGACGACAAGGCGATCTATTCCTACATGCCCGAGATCGTCGAATTCTACACCGGCCGCAAGGCGATCCTCGGCAATATTCCGACCTGGCGCTGTTCGGAGCCGGACAGCCTGAAATATGTACTCGAACACATCGATGAGCTGGTGATCAAGGAAGTGCACGGTTCAGGCGGCTATGGCATGCTGGTCGGACCGGCGGCGACCAAGAACGAATGCCAGGATTTCGCCAAGAAGCTGCAGGCCAAGCCGTCCAATTACATCGCCCAGCCGACGTTGGCGCTCTCGACCTGTCCGATCCTGACCGAAAAGGGCCTGTCGCCGCGCCATGTCGATCTGAGACCCTATGTGCTGGTCTCCGACCGCATCCAGATCGTGCCGGGCGGGCTCACGCGCGTCGCGCTCAAGGAGGGCTCTCTGGTGGTCAATTCCTCGCAAGGCGGCGGCACGAAGGATACCTGGGTGCTGGATGATTGAGATGAGTAGTCAGTAGGCAGTAGGCAGTAGTTGGTATCAGAGGGGACAGAACAATGCCGTATCCAATCGAAACTCGAACATTCCCTACTCGCTACTCACTATTCCCTACTCACTAGCCCGAAGGGCCACTCCATGCTTCTCGGCCGTACCGCCAACGGGCTCTACTGGATGAACCGCTATATCGAGCGTGCGGAAAACATGGCGCGCCTGGTCGATGCGGGCCTGCGCATGGCGCTGACGCGCACGCAGAGCGCGTCGGAAGAGTGGAATTCGGTGCTGCTCAGCGCCGGCTCCGACGTCGCCTACACGCAGAAGTATCAGGACTATACGGCGGCCGATGTAGCCGACTTCCTGTTGCGCGACACGTCGAACCCGTCGAGCACGATGTCGTCGATCGAGACGGCACGCCACAATGCCCGCATGGTGCGCACCGCGCTGACGCGGGAGACCTGGGAAAGCATTAACGAGGCCTGGATGGCGCTGAAGCGCATGCTGGCAAGGCCGATCGACGAGCGTGACCTGCCAAACGTGCTCGATGCGATTAAGCGCGAAACGGCGCTGATCCGCGGCTCGTTCTACGGCACCATGCTGCGCAATGAGATCTTCGATTTCTCGCAGCTCGGCACCTATGTCGAGCGCGCCGACAATACGGCGCGCATCCTCGACGTGAAGTACTACGTGCTCTTGCCGTCGATCTCCTGGGTCGGCTCGACGCTCGACAATTACCAGTGGGAATCGATCCTGCGCTCGGTATCGGCGCACCGCTCCTACCGCTGGGTCTACGACGCCGACTACAAGCCGACCAACATCGCCGACTATCTGATCCTCAATGTGCGCATGCCGCGATCGCTGACCTTCTGCTATCGCTTCCTGGCCGAGCACCTGAAGTTCCTCGGCGACGACTATGGCGGGCGCCATCCCTGCCATGCGACGGCGGAAAAGACCCAGGCCATGCTGCAGGCAGGCTCGATCAAGGATATTTTCGACGCCGGCCTGCATGAATTCCTTGCCGGCTTCATTCGCGACAACACCAGGCTCGGCGACGAGATCGCGCAGGATTACAGGTTCTATTGAGGAGGCCATGCGGCTCAAGATCACCCATCGGACAGAATACCGTTACGACGCACCGGTGCAGTACCTGCTGCAGCGGCTGCGGCTGCTTCCGGTGAGCGGGCGCACGCAGACCGTGCTGTCCTGGGCCCTGAAGGTAGAAGGCGCGCGCGAGGAAGTGCGATTTGCCGACCACTACGGCAATGACACCCGATTGTTGAGCGTCGAGGGTGACCATGATTTCATTACGGTCGAGGCGTCAGGCGAGGTGGTGACGCGCGATACATCGGGGGTTTGTGGGCCGCATCAGGGATTCGCGCCGCTCTGGCTGTTCGCACAGGAGACGCCTTTGACCATGATCGGCGATGGCATTCGCGCACTCGCCGAGGCAGCCGGCAAGGGCACCGATATCGAAAGACTGCACCGTCTGATGGCTATCATCTCCGAGCGGGTCGCCTATGCGCCGGGCACCACCAATGCGACGACCCCGGCTGAAGAGGCTCTCGCGCTGAAAACCGGGGTCTGCCAGGATCATAGCCATATCTTTGCCGCCACCGCCCGCGCCATGGGTTTCCCGGCACGCTATGTCAGCGGCTATCTGATGATGGACGCGGCCATCGAGCAGGCGGCAAGCCATGCCTGGGCCGAAGCGCATGTTCAGGGCCTCGGCTGGGTTGCCTTCGACCCCTCCAACGGTATCTCTCCTGATGAGCGCTATGTGAGAGTGGCGACGGGGCGCGACTATCGCGATGCGTCGCCGGTTTCGGGGATTCTGCTGGGAGAGGCGCAAGAGCGGCTTGCCGTCACCGTCACGGTGGAGCAGTAGTCACCCGATGCAGGTCGTCCAACGCCACCTTGGTTTGGGTGACGACATGCATGAAAACAAGGACCTGAGCGCGCCGCATGGATCCGTTCCGACGCGACGCGGTTTTTACGGTTCGCTGCCGGAAGAGTAAACCATGACCTATTGCGTCGGCCTCAAGATCGATCGCGGGCTCGTGTTCATGTCGGACACGCGCACCAATGCCGGCATGGACTCGATCTCCACCTTCAAGAAGATGCATGTCTGGGAAGATCCCGGTGAGCGCGTCATCGTGCTGATGTCGGCCGGCAATCTGGCGACGACGCAAGCCGTGATCAGCGTGCTCGACGAGCGCACCAAGGCGGTTGGCGACCGGCACGCGGCAGTGCTCGAAACGCCGTCCATGTACCAGACGGTGCGGCTGGTCGGCGAAACCGTCAAGGACGTCATCGCCCATTCCTCGCCCGCCGGCGACAAGGCCGATTCCTACTTCAACGCCTCCTTCATCCTGGGCGGCCAGATAAAGGGCAGCGCACCGCGCCTGTTCATGATCTATCCCGAGGGCAATTTCATCGAATCGACCGATGACACGCCCTTTTTCCAGATCGGCGAGACCAAATACGGCAAGCCGATCATCATTCGCGCTTATGACCGGTCGATGAGTCTCGCGGAGACCGTGAAGCTGCTTCTGGTATCGTTCGATTCCACGCTGAAGTCGAACCTGTCGGTCGGGCTGCCGCTGGATCTGCTTTTCCTGGAAAAGGATGCCTTCCAGGTCGGGTTGAAGAAACGGATCGGTCATGACGACCCGTACTACCGCACGATCTCCGAGGGATGGTCGAGCGCCTTGAAGACGGCGTTTGCCAGTCTGCCGGATTTTCCGGGATAAGGACGCGCCGGATTTCTCCGGTGGTTGCAAATGTTTAACAGTGGTTTTTGACAACCGGGGCGAAGGGCGCCGGTGAAGCGATCATGTCGGGAGGACAGGATGAACAGTGACGATTTCCGGCAATGGTCGCGGCGGGCCGCCGACTGGGGCGCCGACTACCGTGAAACGCTGCGCCAGCGCCCGGTGCGGCCGCGGATCGAGTCCGGCGACATATTCAGGAGCATAGAAGCGTCGCCGCCCGAAGACGCGGAGCCGATGGACAGGATCTTCGCCGACTTCGAGGAGAAGATCGTGCCGGGCATGACGCATTGGCAGCATCCTCGCTTCTTCGCCTATTTTCCGGCCAACGCGGCACCAGTTTCTGTGGTGGCTGAGTATCTGGTCTCGGCAATGGCCGCGCAGTGCATGCTGTGGCAGACCTCGCCGGCGGCGACAGAACTCGAAACTCGGACTGTCGATTGGATGCGCCAGGCGCTCGGCCTGCCGGAAGGTTTTTCCGGCGTCATCCAGGATTCTGCCTCCTCGGCGACGCTGGGGGCGGTGCTGACGATGCGCGAACGCGCGCTCGACTGGCAAGGCAACAAAAAGGGCCTGGCGGGGCAGGCGCGGTTGCGCATCTATTCGTCGGATCAGGTGCATACCTCGATCGACCGGGCGATCTGGGTGGCCGGCATCGGCGAGGACAATCTCGTGCGCATTCCAGTCGCCGGTCGCTTTCGCGCCATGGACATAGCGGCCCTCGAGGCGGCGATCGTCGCCGACAAGAAGGCAGGCCTGCTGCCCGCGGGTATCATCGCCTGCGTCGGCGGCACCAGCACCGGTGGCACTGACGATATCGCCAGCGTCGCCGCGATCGCCAAACGCCACGGGGTCTATCTTCACGTGGATGCCGCCTGGGCGGGATCGGCGATGATCTGCCCGGAATACCGGCATTTCTGGGCCGGTGTGGAGCAGGCGGATTCTATCGTCTTCAACCCGCACAAATGGCTGGGCGCGCAGTTCGACTGCTCGATCCAGTTCCTGCGCGACCCCGAAAGCCATGTCAGAACGCTCGCCATCAAGCCGGATTATCTGAAGACGCACGGTCATGACGGCATCGTCAACTATTCCGAATGGTCGGTGCCGCTCGGCCGCCGCTTCCGCGCGCTGAAACTGTGGTTCCTGCTGCGCGCGCACGGGCTGGAAGGCCTGCGCACGATGATCCGCAACCACGTCGCCTGGAGCGAAGGCCTGGCAGCGCGCCTGGCCGACGAGCCGGACTTCGAGATCGTCACCGAGCCGATGCTGTCGCTGTTTTCGTTCCGGCACAAGGCGGAGGGAGCCGATGCCGACGAGCACAATCTCCGGCTGGTCAATGCGATCAATGATGACGGACGCATCTACCTGACACAGACCAGGGTGAACGGGCGCGTCGCCATCCGCTTCCAGGTCGGCCAGTTCGAGGCGACCGCGGCGGATGTCGATTCGGCTTTTGCCGCCATCACCGAAATCGCGCGCGGATTAAGCTGAGGCTGCTGAGTCGGGACTGCGACGAAGTTTGCCTTTGCTATCATGTAGTTTCCATTAGCCGGCTTACGCCTTTTCATTGCTTTCGTTTTCGTCTATGGTCAAGAAAAACGAAAGCAGAAGGTTTTCAGATGTATCTGTCGCCGCGCCATGCCGAAATCGTCCAAATGGCCAAGGATCATGGCCGCGTTCTGGTCGACGATCTGGCCACCCACTTCAACGTCACGCCGCAGACCATCCGCAAGGACCTCAACGATCTTTGCGACCAGCGGTTGCTGTCGCGCATCCATGGCGGCGCCTTGTTTCCTTCCGGCATCGAGAACATGGAGTACGAAGCCAGGCGCAAGATCGCCGCCGAGGAGAAGGAGGCGATCGGCAGCGCGGCCGCCAGGCTGATTCCGGACAACGCCTCGTTGTTCATCAATATCGGCACCACGACGGAGTCGGTCAGCAAGGCGCTGCTGGATCACAGCGGCCTCATGGTCATCACCAATAACATCAATGTTGCCAACAGGATGCGCATCTATCCTTCGATCGAGGTGGTGATCGCGGGCGGGGTGGTTCGCGGCTCGGATGGCGGCGTCGTCGGCGAGGCGGCGGTGGATTTCATCAGGCAGTTCAAAGTCGACTACGCCGTCATCGGCGCCTCGGCGATCGACCATGACGGCGCCTTGCTCGATTTCGATTTCCGCGAGGTCAAGGTCGCGCAAGCCATTATCGCCAATGCCAGGCACGTCATCCTGGTGTCCGACCGGACCAAATTCGAGCGCACGGCACCGGTTCGCATCGGCCATCTGTCGCAGGTCAACACCTTCATCACCGACCGCTGCGATATCCCCTCGGTGCGCAAGATCTGCCAGGAGGCCGAGGTTCAACTGATCGAAACCTCGCTCGATTGAGGACGTTGCAGCGCTTTCACGAGCTTGTGATATTTCGTTTGACATTCGTTATGAGTTCGAAATAATTCCGCCACGGTTTCGCAAAAGAGCCAAATGGTGCAATGCGAAATCGCTGGAGGAATTGGTGGACGCATCTTCGATCCGTGACATTTTCGTCATAGGCGGTGGCATCAATGGCTGCGGCATTGCCCGTGATGCCGCCGGCCGCGGGTTTTCGGTATTTCTGGCCGAGATGGACGATCTCGCCAGCGGAACCTCCTCAGGCTCGACCAAGCTGATCCATGGTGGCCTGCGTTATCTCGAATTCTACGAATTCCGCCTGGTGCGCGAAGCGCTGATGGAACGGGAGGTACTGTGGAAGAACGCGCCGCACATCATCTGGCCGATGCGCTTCGTGCTGCCCTATGCCAAGGGCCTGCGTCCGGCCTGGCTGATCAGGCTCGGCCTTTTCCTTTACGATCATATTGGCGGGCGCAAATTGCTGCCGGCGACCAGGACCCTGGACATGGCCACCGACCCTGCCGGCAAGCCATTGAAACCATTGTTCAAGAAGGCCTTCGAATATTCCGACGGCTGGGTCAACGATGCGCGGCTGGTGACGCTGAACGCGCGTGACGCCGCCGACCGGGGCGCGACCATCCGCACCCGCACCAAGGTGGTCGGGGCGCGCCGCGAAGGCGGGCTGTGGACGATCAGGATCGAAAATCTGCGGACCGGCGAGACCGAAGAGGTCAAGGCGCGGCTGCTGGTCAATGCCGCCGGCCCCTGGGTCGATCATGTGCTTTCCGGCGTCGTCGGCCTCAACGATGTGCACAATGTCCGTCTCGTGCAGGGCAGTCACATCGTCATCGCGAAGAAATTCGACGATCCACGCGCCTATTTCTTCCAGAACAAGGATGGCCGCATCATCTTCGCCATTCCTTACGAGGACGAGTTCACGCTGATCGGCACCACCGACCAGGACTACCCCGGCGATCCGCACGACGTGAAGATCAGCGACACCGAGATCGACTATCTCTGCGCGGCGGCAAGCGAGTATTTCGCCCAACCCGTCAAGCGCTCGGATATCGTCTGGACCTATTCGGCCGTGCGTCCGCTCTATGACGATGGCGCTTCCAAGGCGCAGGAGGCGACACGCGACTATGTGCTGAAGGCCGATGGCGGCGAGGGCACAGCCCCGATCGTCAACACGTTCGGCGGCAAGATCACCACTTATCGCCGGCTGTCGGAATCTATGCTGGAGAAGATCGAAGGCTTTCTCGGCAGGCGCGGCAAGCCGTGGACGGCAAATGCGCCGCTGCCGGGCGGCGATTTCGCGGCGACCGGTTTTGATGCGCAAGTGGCGAGGCTGAAGAGCGCCTATCCCTTTCTCGACCAGCGTTTGGCACGTCGGCTCACGCGGCTCTACGGCACGCGCGCGCAGATGTTGCTTGGCCTTGCCAAATCAAATGCCGATCTCGGCCGCAATTTCGGCGCCGACCTTTACGAGGCCGAGGTGCGCTACCTCGTCGAGAACGAATGGGCCGTCACATCGCAAGATGTGCTGTGGCGCCGGACCAAGCGCGGCCTGCATTTCAGCCGCGAGCAGACGGCGGCGTTGGATGAATTCATGCGCGGCATAAGCCGCCGCCACGTCGCGGCCGCGGAATGAAGGGCTGCTGATGCACACGGCCTGGGAGGAGGCATCATGCTGGAACTGAGGAACGTCACCAAGACGGTCGGCGCGGTGGAGCATATCCGCGACGTGTCGCTGACGCTCCAGCATGGCTCGCTGAACGTGCTGCTCGGGCCGACGCTGTCCGGCAAGACCAGCCTGATGCGGCTGATGGCGGGCCTCGACGCGCCGACTTCCGGCTCGGTCTGGTTCGACGGCAAGGACGTCACCGGCCAGCCTGTTCAAAAGCGCAAGATCGCCATGGTCTACCAGCAGTTCATCAACTACCCCGCGATGAGCGTCTACGAAAACATCGCTTCGCCACTGCGGGTGGCGGGAGTCGAGAAGGCCAAGATCGACAGCCAGGTACGTGAAGCCGCTGCCCTGCTCAAGCTGACGCCCTATCTCGACCGCACGCCGCTCAGCCTGTCCGGTGGCCAGCAACAGCGCACCGCACTGGCGCGCGCCATCGTCAAGAACGCAAGCCTGGTGCTGCTCGACGAGCCGCTCGCCAATCTCGACTACAAGCTGCGCGAGGAACTGCGCGCCGAACTGCCGAGGATTTTCGCCGCCGCCGGCACCATCTTCGTCTATGCCACGACCGAACCGCACGAGGCGCTGCTGCTCGGTGGCAATACGGCGACGCTGTCGCAAGGCCGCATCACCCAGTTCGGCCCGACCATCGAGGTGTTCCGCAAACCGGTCGACCTGGTGACGGCCAGGACCTTCGCCGATCCGCCGCTCAACACGATCGTGCTGGCCAAGAACGGGCCCGATTTCCTCCTGGAGGGCGGCGTCAAGCTGCCGGTGCCGCCTGAACTTGTCGGCATCGCCGACGGCAATTACACGATCGGCTTCCAGCCGCACCATCTGTCGCTCGAGCGGCCGGATGCGAGTGCCGTGCCGGTGCGGGCAAAGGTCACCATCACCGAGATCACCGGCTCGGAAAGTTTCATCCATCTTGATTTCGCCGACGCGCGCTGGGTGATGCTGACCCATGGCATCCGCGATTTCGAGACCGACGAAGTGGTCGAAGTGTTCATCGACCCGCGTCACATCATGGTTTTCGACCAACACGGCGTCGCCGTGGCCGCGGCAAAGCTGGCGGCCTGAGGAGAAAACGATGGCGCGCATCGACGTCAACCATGTCAGGCACTCATATCTGCCGAACCCGCGTACCGATTCGGATTTCGCACTGCGGGAGGTGCACCACACTTTCGAGGACGGTGGCGCCTATGCGCTGCTAGGCCCATCCGGCTGCGGCAAGACCACGCTGCTCAACATCATTTCCGGCCTGCTCCACCCCTCGCACGGCCAATTGCTGTTCAACGGCAGGGATGTCACGAGACTGTCGACGCAGGAGCGCAACATCGCGCAGGTGTTCCAGTTCCCTGTCATCTACGACACGATGACCGTCTACGACAACCTGGCTTTCCCGCTGCGCAACCGCGGCGTTCCGGAGGCCGACGTCGACCGCAAGGTGCGCGAGACGCTCGACATGATCGACCTGGCAGACTGGGCCAGGAAGAAGGCGAGGGGCCTGACCGCCGACCAGAAGCAGAAGATCTCGCTCGGCCGCGGACTGGTGCGCTCGGATGTCAATGCGATCCTGTTCGACGAGCCGCTGACCGTCATCGACCCGCACATGAAGTGGGTGCTGCGCTCGCAGTTGAAGCAGCTTCACCGCCGCTTCGGCTACACCATGGTCTATGTTACGCATGACCAGACAGAGGCGCTGACCTTCGCCGACCAGGTGGTGGTCATGTATGATGGCGGCATCGTGCAGATCGGCACGCCGGCCGAGCTGTTCGAGCGGCCGCGCCACACCTTCGTCGGCTACTTCATCGGCTCGCCCGGCATGAACGTCATGCCAGTAGCGATCGATGGCAAGACAGCGACGCTTGGTTCCCAGCGCATCCAATTGCCAGGCGCGCCGAAGGCCGGAAGCGGCGTCGTCGAACTCGGCATCCGTCCTGAATATGTCAGGCTCGGCCGCGATGGCATGGCCGTCCACGTCAGCAAGGTCGAGGATGTGGGCCGCCACAAGGTCGTGCGCGCCAGTCTGGAAGGCCGCGAGATCGCGGCCGTCATCGGCGAGGACGAAACCGTTCCCGCCGATCCAAAAGTGCGGTTCGACCCAGCCGGCATCAACATCTATGCCGATTCCTGGCGTGTCGAGATGGGGGCGTAAATGGAAAAGCCCTGGAACAACAAGGCCTGGTTCCTCGTGCTGCCGATGCTCGTGCTGGTGGCGTTCTCGGCCGTTATCCCGCTGATGACCGTCGTCAACTACTCGGTACAGGACACGTTCGGCAATAACGTCTTCTTCTGGGCGGGGACCGAATGGTTCGAAGAGTTGCTGCATTCCGATCGCTTCTGGGAAGCCATGGTGCGCAACCTGATCTTCTCCTTCATCATCCTGGCGATCGAAGTGCCGCTCGGCATCTTCATTGCCCTCAACATGCCCAAAAAGGGCTGGGGCGTGCCGGTCTGCCTGGTGCTGATGGCGCTGCCGCTCTTGATCCCGTGGAATGTCGTCGGCACGATCTGGCAGGTGTTCGGCCGCAACGATATCGGCCTGCTCGGCTACTACGTCAACGCGCTCGGCATCGACTACAATTACGTGCAGGATCCGTTCGACGCCTGGGTCACCGTCATCATCATGGACGTCTGGCACTGGACCAGCCTCGTCGTGCTGCTCTGCTATGCCGGCCTGGTCTCGATCCCCGACGCCTTCTACCAGGCGGCCAAGATCGATGGCGCCTCGCGCTGGGCGGTGTTCCGCTACATCCAGTTGCCGAAGATGAAGCGCGTGCTTCTGATCGCGGTGCTGCTGCGTTTCATGGACAGTTTCATGATCTACACCGAGCCCTTCGTCGTCACCGGCGGCGGTCCGGGCAATTCGACGACCTTCCTGTCGATCGACCTCGTCAAGACCGCGCTCGGACAGTTCGACCTCGGTCCGGCGGCGGCGATGTCGCTGGTCTACTTCCTGATCATCCTGTTGTTGTCGTGGGTGTTCTACACCGTGATGACCAACTACGACGCGGAACGCTGATATGGCCGGCGCCAACGAACGTACCGAGCGCAACCTGGTGAACGGGACCGCCGCTTCGGAAAGACTCGCCAGTTCGCTGTCGCAGAGCGAGCTGGACAGGCGCATGCGCCGCCGTGGCGAGGAATCGCGCTGGTGGTGGATCGTGCCGACGCTCTACATCATCGTCCTGCTGCTGCCGATCTACTGGCTCATCAATATGAGCTTCAAGACCAATGCGGAGATCGTCAATTCGCTGACGCTCTATCCGCATGCGCCGACGCTGCGCAACTACACCATCATCTTCACCGATGCGTCCTGGTATTCGGGCTACATCAATTCGATCACCTATGTGGTGATGAACATGGTGATCTCGGTCGCCGTGGCGCTTCCGGCGGCTTACGCCTTTTCGCGCTACCGGTTCCTCGGCGACAAGCATCTGTTCTTCTGGCTTTTGACCAACCGCATGGCACCGCCGGCGGTGTTCGCGCTGCCGTTCTTCCAGCTTTATTCGGCATTCGGCCTCATCGATACGCATATCGCGGTGGCGCTGGCGCACTGCCTGTTCAACGTGCCGCTGGCGGTGTGGATCCTTGAGGGCTTCATGTCCGGAGTGCCGAAGGAGATCGACGAAACGGCCTACATAGACGGCTATTCGTTTCCGCGTTTCTTCGTGAAGATATTCATGCCGCTGATCGCCAGCGGCATCGGCGTCGCCTGCTTCTTCTGCTTCATGTTCTCATGGGTGGAACTGCTCATCGCCCGCACGCTGACCACCACCGATGCCAAGCCGATCGCCGCTACCATGACCCGCACCGTGTCGGCGTCGGGAATGGACTGGGGGCTGCTGGCAGCCGCCGGGGTGCTGACGCTGATCCCCGGGGCGCTCGTCATCTGGTTCGTTCGCAACTACATCGCCAAGGGCTTCGCCCTGGGGAGGGTGTGACCATGAACCTCGACTTCTCCTGGATGGCGTGGACCTGGCCGACGGCCGCCTTCTTCGCCGTCATAGCGCTGCTGCTGGTCGGCATGGGTGTCTGGGAATATGCCTCGCCCGGCGGCGATCCGCGCATCGGCGTGCTGCGTTTCAAGACGACGCGCGGCGATCGTCTCTTCGTTTCGCTGCTTGGCAGCGCCTTCATCCATCTCGCTTGGCTGGGTCTTGTCGGACCCAGCCTGTGGTGGGCTCTCGCTCTCTCCGTGGTCTACGCCATCGGCGTCTTCCGCTACGTATAGAGGGGGAAACTGTTGGAGCGGCCGCTTGTTGGCGGCCTCTCCAGATCGCACTTGAAGTCTTTTCAAACGTGGAGGAAACACAATGCGACGGCAATTATTGACATCTACGACCGCCCTTGTCCTCTTGCTCGGCGTGGGCAACGCCTATGCCGGCATGGACGAGGCAAAAGCCTTTCTTGACAAGGAGATAGGCGATCTGTCGACGCTTTCGCGCGCCGATCAGGAAAAGGAAATGCAGTGGTTCGTCGACGCCGCCAAGCCGTTCGCCGGCATGGATATCAAGGTCGTGTCGGAAACGCTGACGACGCATCAATACGAGTCGCAGGTTCTGGCTCCGGCCTTCACCGCCATCACCGGCATCAAGGTCACGCACGACGTCATCCAGGAAGGCGACGTCGTTGAAAAGATCCAGACCCAGATGCAGACTGGCCAGAACCTCTATGACGGCTGGGTCAACGATTCCGACCTGATCGGCACCCACTGGCGTTACCAGCAGGTGCGCAACCTGACCGACTGGATGGCGGGCGAAGGCAAGGATGTCACCAATCCGAACCTCGACGTGAAGGATTTCATCGGCACCTCCTTCACCACCGCTCC
Source organism: Mesorhizobium sp. BR1-1-6 (assembly GCF_020165355.1). Classification (NCBI taxonomy): domain Bacteria; kingdom Pseudomonadati; phylum Pseudomonadota; class Alphaproteobacteria; order Hyphomicrobiales; family Phyllobacteriaceae; genus Mesorhizobium; species Mesorhizobium sp. BR1-1-6. Next base: position 16,017 of record NZ_JAIUHZ010000010.1, read on the forward strand.
GGACAAGAAGCTCTATCAGCTTCCCGACCAGCAGTTCGCCAACCTCTACTGGTTCCGCTACGACTGGTTCAACGACGAGAAGAACAAGGCCGACTTCAAGGCCAAGTACGGCTACGATCTCGGCGTTCCCGTCAATTGGTCGGCCTATGAGGACATTGCCGAGTTCTTCACCGGCCGCGACGTCGACGGCAAGAAGGTCTACGGCCATATGGACTATGGCAAGAAGGACCCGTCGCTCGGCTGGCGCTTTACCGATGCCTGGCTATCGATGGCCGGCAATGGCGACAAGGGTATCCCGAACGGCCTGCCGGTCGACGAATGGGGCATCAAGGTCAACGAGAAATCGCAGCCGGTCGGCTCCTGCACGGCGCGGGGCGGCGACACCAACGGCCCGGCCGCCGTCTACTCGATCCAGAAATATCTCGATTGGCTGAAGGCCTACGCACCACAGGAAGCGCAGGGCATGACCTTCTCGGAATCTGGTCCGGTTCCCGCGCAGGGCAATGTTGCCCAGCAGATCTTCTGGTACACGGCCTTCACCGCCGACATGGTCAAGCCCGGCCTGCCCGTCATGAACGACGACGGCACGCCGAAATGGCGCATGGCTCCGTCGCCGCACGGTGTCTACTGGAAGGACGGCATGAAGCTCGGCTACCAGGATGTCGGTTCGTGGACGCTGATGAAGTCGACCCCGACCGACCGTGCCAAGGCCGCCTGGCTCTACGCCCAGTTCGTCACCTCGAAGACGGTGGACGTGAAGAAGAGCCATGTCGGCCTCACCTTCATCCGCGACTCCACCATTCACGACAAGAGCTTCACGGAGCGCGCGCCGAAGCTCGGCGGCCTGATCGAGTTCTATCGCTCGCCGGCCCGCGTGCAATGGTCGCCGACCGGCACCAACGTGCCGGACTATCCGAAGCTGGCACAGCTGTGGTGGCAGGCGATCGGCGATGCCTCGTCGGGCGCAAAGAGTGCGCAGGAAGCGATGGATTCGCTTTGCGCCGAGCAGGAGAAGGTCATGGGCCGCATCGAGAGGTCCGGCGTCCAGGGCGATATCGGGCCGAAGCTCGCCGAGGAACATGATCTCGCCTACTGGAATGCCGACGCGGTCAAGGCCGGCAATCTCGCTCCCCAGCTCAAGATCGAGAACGAGAAGGAGAAGCCCCAGACCATCAACTATGACGAACTGGTCAAGAGCTGGCAGAAGTAGGACTGACCTATGCGGGCGTTCGCGCCCGTGTGAAATTCAGGGAGGCGGCACGTTGCCGTCTCCCTTCTTTGTGTCGTGACGGAGGAAGTGCGAATGAATGGCTTTGTCCTGGCAATCGACCAAGGCACGACGTCGAGCCGGTCGATTCTGTTCGACGGCGACATGAAGGTCGTCGGCAGCAGCCAGCAAGAATTCACCCAGCACTATCCTGCTTCCGGCTGGGTCGAGCATGATCCGGAAGATATCTGGGCCAGCGTCGTGGCGACCGTGAAGGGCGCATTGAAGAATGCCGGGCGGGAGGCATCGGACGTCGCCGCGCTCGGCATCACCAACCAGCGCGAGACGGTCGTCATCTGGGACAGGGCGACCGGCAAGCCGATCCACAACGCGATCGTCTGGCAAGACCGGCGCACCGCGCCGCTGTGCCGGAAGCTGAAGAAGCAGGGATTGGAAAAGACCTTCACCAGGAAGACCGGCCTGCTGCTCGATCCGTATTTCTCCGGCACGAAGATAGCCTGGATGCTGGACAAGGTGAAAGGCGCCAGGAGACGCGCCGAGAAAGGCGAATTGCTGGCCGGCACCATCGACAGTTTCCTGATCTGGCGCCTGACCGGCGGCAGGGTGCATGCCACCGACGCCACAAACGCCTCCCGCACGCTAGTCTACAACATCGAGAAGAATGCCTGGGACGACGAGCTGCTGGCCATCCTGAACATTCCGGCAAGGATGCTCCCCGAGGTGAAGGACTGCGCCGATGATTTTGGGATCACGCAGAAAAATCTCTTTGGCGCCGAGATAAGGATCCTCGGCGTTGCCGGCGACCAGCATGCCGCGACCATCGGCCAGGCCTGTTTCGAGCCCGGCATGATGAAATCGACCTACGGCACCGGCTGTTTCGCGCTGCTCAACACCGGCACCGACCTGGTGCGCTCGAAGAACCGGCTGTTGACCACGATTGCCTATCGGCTGAACGGCAAGACCACCTATGCGCTGGAAGGATCGATCTTCATCGCCGGCGCCGCCGTGCAGTGGTTGCGCGACGGCATCAAGGTGATCGGCAAGGCCGAACAGAGCGGCAAGCTGGCGGCCGAGGCCGATCCGACCCAGGACGTGTATCTGGTGCCGGCCTTTGTCGGGCTCGGCGCGCCCCACTGGGATGCCGAGGCGCGGGGCGCGATCTTCGGCCTGACCCGCAATTCGGGGCCGCCGGAGTTTGCCCGCGCCGCGCTCGAATCCGTGGCCTACCAGACGCGCGACCTGCTCGATGCCATGCGCAAGGATTGGAAGGGTACGGCGGCCAAGACGGTGCTTCGGGTCGATGGTGGCATGGTGGCATCCGACTGGACCATGCAACGACTGGCCGACATTCTCGACGCTCCGGTCGACCGTCCGACCATTCTGGAGACAACCGCGCTCGGTGCCGCCTGGCTCGCCGGCTCGAAGGCGGGCGTGTGGCCGAAGGCGCGGGAATTCGCCAAGACATGGGCGCTCGACCGGCGCTTCAGACCGGATATGGAACCAGCGGTACGCTCGGCCAAGCTGGCGGGGTGGCGCGATGCTGTTCGCAGGACGCTGAGCGTGCCATAACCAACAGTCAGATCGGGCGAGGGGGAAATGAAGCCAAACTGGTACTCTGCTTGGCGCGCCGAGGCTATCAAACAACTTGAGGCCAAGAATAAGCGCTTGGAGGAAGAACTCCGCATCGGCCACTGGTCGCGCTATGACTTGAGCAACGGAAAGCTCTTGTTCTCCAAGGACGGAGCGATCAAGGTGATCACCGAAATCCAGATCGCCGGTTCCACGAATGTCAAGGCACAGAACTGGCTCTGGGCGTGGGCAAATTCAAATCTGCCCGATAGTCTTCTTAGAGATGCAAAGCTGGTTCGGTTCTTCGGCGAGAAGAACGGCATTGACGAACTGGCTCAGGCTACGTGATAGATGGGGATCAGCTGGAAGTGCTGGGTTGGGAATTGGCGGCCGTCACGGTTCGAATTTGCGATGCCGTCGGAGCGTACCGATCACCCCGTGGTGAAGGTGGCGCACTTTATTATATCTTCAAGACCATTAGTTGGGCCAGCTGATCACAGCCTGCCCGGGGGCCGTCCTCGCACGACAGAAAGCCCGCGCCATTTCCGGCACGGGCTTTGACTTTCTATCCCTCTGACGAACACTGTCGCCCATCAGTAGGGTGAAATGCACTGCTGGCGCGGGCCGTTATACGGCTGGAACGTGTTGTCGGATGCGCGGTAGGAACGGTAACGGTCATAGCACCACTGCACATGCGAATTGCCTTCATAGACGCGGTTCCGGTTGTTGGCGATCGCGCCGGTTATCAGCGCGCCAGTGGCGAAAGCAGCCAGCGGGAACCAGAAATCGCCGTGACGGCGATAGCCCGGGCGATATTCACGGTAGCCGCGATGGCCGTTCCAGTAGGCTCCGCGGTTGTCGCGGTAGAAGTTGCGGTTGCCGCGAAACTCGCCGCGGAAGTTACGGCGCCGCTCCCAGGGCCTGTACTGCACGGTCTGGACATCGGACGAGACCGATGCAGGCTGCGGCACATAGGCCGGTGCGGCTTCGACCGGCATGGCCGCCGCCACTGCGAACGAAGCTGACAGTGTGGTCGCCAGCAAACCCAACAGGACTTTGTTCATGATCTTCTCCTTGAGAGGTTGACGTCCCTTGTGGCGGAGGAAACGGACACGCTCGCGAATTGTTCCTGGAAAAAAAGGCAAGTTGCTGATTTGTAATGTTTCTCCGGTTTGGGATCGATGGAGGCCACAGGGTCTTCGCCTGGCTGGCAAAGGTTCGGCATGTCCTTGCCGAAACGGTCGGCCGGGAGAGCCGGCACGGCGGGAACGCATGGCTTGGTGGCCCCGTTTTTTCCGGTTGACCGGTCGAGGCACTCTCCCTATGTTCCGCGCAATTTCGAGGGCGCCGTTTCCAGCCCACGGGAGCGCGTAGCTCAGCCGGTAGAGCAACTGACTTTTAATCAGTAGGTCTCGGGTTCGAACCCCGACGCGCTCACCACTCAGTCCCGTGACAAATGCACGTTCAGGACAGCGGCTTTTTTGGCGATCAGTCCTTCCAGATCCGCGTCCGATCGGGTGGTGCCGGTGCGTTGGCGCAGCAGGGAGATCATCGCGCTCATCGAAAGCGGGGCGGTTTTTTGCTGAATCAGGATCGCGTCCACCGCGCCGGCAACGTCGGGGCCTTCCGCTGGTGCTCTCATGGTCGGATCCTTTCTGTCCAGCTCCGCCTCGGTGCCGCCGACCGATCCTCTGATGCCGCGGTCAAAGACGACGGCCAACCCGTTCTTGACGGCGAGGGCCGCGACCATGTCGTCGAGTTCGTGGTCCGAAAAGCTGCGGTCGGAAGGCGTGGGTTTCAGGATTCTGTGAATCACCCTGGCGGCCTGGTCCGTCGAAACATAGCCGAAGCGCTGTTTTCTAGCTTCGACATATTGTTCGATGATCATGTCAAGCCGGCGGGCTGCAATGTCCTTTGATTGCTGCATCGGAACCTCCTCGGGTCGTCATGGCGCGCAGGAGCAGCACCTAAAGAGATAGGGCCGCCCGGAAGAACATCAAACATGAGAAATGACGCATCTGCCGATGGCGGAGGAACGATCGCGCCGCTGATGCATTTTTGCCTTTGACCAGCTTATTGAGGGAACGCAGGCCAATGAAGATCGCCCATATCGCGCCGCTGTATGAATCCGTGCCGCCAAGGCTCTATGGAGGCACCGAACGCATCATCTCCTATCTCACCGAAGCTCTGGTCGGGCTCGGCCACGATGTAACGTTGTTTGCCAGCGGCGATACCAGGACCTCCGCCCGGCTGGTCGCGTGCCGGGAACGGGCGCTGCGCCTCGATCCCCGGCCGTTGAAGTCGGAGATCGCGGCGCATCTTTCGATGCTCGAGGAAGTCAGGAGACAGGCCGACGATTTCGACATTCTTCACTTCCATCTCAGCCACTTCCTGCATTTCCCGTTTTTCCGCCATATGCCGGAGCGCACGGTGACGACGCCGCATGGCAGGCTGGACTATGTGGATCTGGCACAGGCCTATGAGCGGTTCCCGCGTTTTCCGATGATTTCCATTTCACGCAGCCAGAGGACGAGGCTCGCGTCCGCCAACTGGTTGGCGACCATCCATCATGGGCTGCCGCTCGATCTCTATAGGCCGGATTTTGAAGCCGGCTCCGACGGCACATATCTGGCGTTCCTCGGCAGGATGTCGCGCGACAAGCGGCCGGACCGGGCGATCGAGATTGCCAGGCGCACGGGCCTGAGGCTCAAGCTCGCGGCCAAGGTGGGCGACGGCGACCGGGCCTATTTCGAGGAGGTCGTCCAGCCGCTGATCGATGGCGATCGGGTCGAATATGTCGGCGAGATCAGCGAGGACCAGAAGAGCAGGTTTCTCGGCAATGCCGCTGCCTTGCTGTTCCCCATCGACTGGCCCGAGCCTTTTGGTCTGGCGGTAATCGAGGCGATGGCCTGCGGAACCCCTGTCATGGCTTGGAGCTGCGGCGCCATGCCCGAGATCATCGATCACGGTGTGACCGGCTTCGTCGTCGAAACCCTCGAGGATGCCGTCGCCACCATGCCGGCCCTGCTTCAGCTCGACAGGCGCCGGATAAGGGCCGTTTTCGAAGGACGGTTCTCGGCCGACCGCATGGCGCGCGACTATGTCGCCACCTATTCACAGGCGATCGACACTCAACAAATCAGGGCTTCCTAGTACAGTGCCCCGTTCAGAAACAAGCACGGGACAGTCTTCTTGACCATCACCCAACTTGACGAGCGCAAGCTTGATCCCGCAATAGCCCTGGCCTCCCTGGACGAAACCGCGCCGAGGGAACCGCACCGGCTCTTCGCACTCAAGCATGGCGACTGCTTCGCCGTCGCCGATTCCTATGGCGACATACGCGGTGTGGGCGACGGCTTCTTCCGCGACGACACGCGCGTGCTTTCCGAATTCCGCCTCGCGGTGGGCGGTCGTTCGACGTCGTTGCTGGGCGCATCGCTGAGCCAGGACAATGTCCTGTTCACCTCCAACCTGACCAATCTGCCTATAGAGAGTGCCGGCGGCCGTCCCATCCCGCAAGGAGCGATCCACATCGAGCGTGTCAGGCTGCTGTGGGAGGACCGGCTGTATGAGCGCCTGACCCTTTCCAACTACAGCCAGGAACATTCGACCGTCCTGCTTTCGCTGCGCTTCGCCGCCGATTTCCGCGACATGTTCGAAGTTCGTGGCTCGACACGCGCCAAACGAGGCACCGCCCATACCGCCGAGATGGACCAGAACTCGGTTCTGCTTCGCTATGAAGGCCTGGACAAGGTGGTGCGTACGTCGACGATATCGTTTTCGCAGAAACCCGACGAATTGACCTCCGACCGGGCGGATTTCTTCATTGCAGTCACCAAACGCAGCCGCAAGACACTGTATGTCGAGGTCGGCAGCGAGATGGCCGATGTGCCCGACCGCGACCGGTTTCGCGCCGCAGCGGCGCGCGCGCGTTTCGGCATGCGCGCCAAGCGCCGCCATGGCGCAACGCTGCACAGTTCGGGCAGGGTGTTCAACGACTGGATGGAGCGCGCCCGTGCCGATGTGGCGCTGCTCACCACCGAACTTGCGACCGGCCCTTATCCCTATGCCGGCATTCCGTGGTTCTCGACGGCCTTCGGCAGAGACGGCGTGATCTCGGCGTTGCAGATGCTCTGGCTCAATCCCGGCCTGGCGCGCGGCGTGCTTGCCTTTCTCGCTCAACATCAGGCGACCGAAACCTCGCCCTTCAGCGACTCTCAGCCCGGCAAGATCATGCATGAAACGCGCAAAGGTGAAATGACGACGCTGAGCGAGTTGCCGTTCGGCCGCTACTATGGCGGCGTCGACACCACCCCGCTCTACGTTCATCTCGCCTGCGCTTACGCGGACCGCACCGGCGACATGGTCTTTATCGACGGCCTGTGGCAGTCGCTATGTGCAGCCGCCGAATGGATCGAGGCGGCAAGCGCTTCGACCGGATTCGTCACCTACCGGCGTGCGGCGGAGTCAGGCCTCGCCAACCAGGGATGGAAGGACAGCTTCGATTCGGTCTTTCATGCAGACGGTCGTATCCCGAAGGGGCCGATCGCGCTGGTCGAGGTGCAGGGCTACGTCTTCGCGGCGTTCCAGGGGCTGGCGAGACTGGCTCGCCGGCGAGGCGAGACAGAAAAGGCGGAAGGCTGGGAAAGGCGGGCCGAAGAGATCCGCCGGCGGGTTGAAAGTCATTTCTGGATCGAAGAGCTGGGTTACTACGCGCTGGCGCTCGATGGCGACGGCCGACCATGCGAGGTGCGCACGTCCAATGCTGGACATCTGCTCTATGTGGGGCTTCCGGATCCGGATCGGGCGCGGATCGTCGCCGATCAGTTGCTGTCGGCTTCTTTTCACTCCGGCTGGGGATTGAGGACGCTCGCCGACGACGCAATATTCTTCAATCCCATGTCGTATCACAATGGCTCCATCTGGCCGCACGACACGGCGATATGCGCGGCAGGCCTTGCGCGGTACGGCATTCGCGACAATGTGGTGCGGCTGATGAGCGGGACGTTCGAATCCGCCGTCCATTTCAACATGCGCCTGCCCGAACTTTTCTGCGGCTTCACCCGCGCACCGGGCGAGGCGCCGATCGCGTATCCGGTCGCTTGCCTGCCGCAGGCCTGGTCGGCAGGTTCCGCCTTCATGCTGATGCAGGCCTGTCTGGGCCTCCATATCGACGGCTGGGCCGGCGAAATCCATGTCACAAGGCCGCGCCTGCCAATCGGCATCGACAGCCTGGTCATCCGCCATCTCGCGGTGGCGGGCACGGCAGTCGACCTGACGTTCCAGCGTGTAGGAGATCGTGTGGGCGCGTTCCTGGCCGACCGCCATGAAGGGTTGGCGCCTTTGATCGTGCGCAGCTAAAAACCGGAACCATCACCGGCGACGTGCGTTGCACCATCTCCCCCGCGGAGAGGCGCGACCTAGGCCGGAGCAATTCACATCGATGCCAGACAACAATTTTGACTTCCTCCACTCTGCCTCCGCTCTATGGTTCGTCATTCTTGCCAGCCTCTGCGTTTCCCTTGTTGCCTTGGTGATTTCCGCGCTGCGATCCCGCCGGACCCCGTCGGAGCCGGCGAATGTCGAGCCTCCACCGGCTCGCGTCGTATTGCGGGAGTTCGAAAAGAATGGCCATTCCGCCGACGCGGCGCTCGTCAACTGGTCACCCTCGACACTGCGCGAAATACTGGCAAAGGAACTGCCGGACGCGCAAGTGATCGTCGTCTCCAACCGCGAGCCCTACATTCACAATCTCAGGGACGACAATGTCGACCTGGTTGTGCCGGCCAGTGGACTTGTCTCGGCGCTGGAGCCGATCACCCGTGCCTGCGCGGGGACCTGGATAGCCTATGGCGGCGGTTCGGCGGATCATCTAGTCGTCGACCAGAACGACCGCATCGAGGTCCCACCTGAGAACCCGTCCTACACGTTGCGCCGTGTCTGGCTGACCGACGAGGAACAGCAAGGCTATTACCTGGGCTTTGCCAATGAGGGTCTCTGGCCCCTGTGCCACATAGCCTTTACGCGGCCCGTCTTCCGCACGTCCGACTGGGAAACGTACGAAGCCGTCAATCGCAAATTCGCCGATACCGTCGTTGCCGAAGCGCGGAACGAACGCCCGATCGTCCTCGTCCAGGACTATCATTTCGCGCTGCTGCCGCGAATGATCCGGGAACGCCTGCCCGATGCGATCATCATCACCTTCTGGCACATTCCGTGGCCAAATTCGGAAGTCTTCAGCATCTGCCCCTGGCGGGAGAAGATCCTGGACGGCCTGCTGGGGAGCTCTATCATCGGCTTTCATACGCAGTTCCACTGCAACAACTTCATCGAGAGCGTCGACCGCTTCCTGGAAAGCAGGATCGAGCGCGAGGATTCGGCGATCTCCTATGGCGGCCAGACCAGCCTGGTCCACGCCTATCCGATCTCGATAGAGTGGCCGCCGGCTCAACTCGGGAAATTGCCCGCCATCGCGCAGTGCCGCGCGCGAATTCGCGAAAAATTCGGGCTGGCGGACAATGTCAGCCTCTGTGTCGGCGTCGAGCGCCTCGATTATACGAAAGGCATTCTCGACCGGTTTCATGCGTTGGACGAACTGTTCAAGCAACACCCGGAGTGGATCGGCCAGGTGGCCTTCCTGCAGATCGCGGCGCCAAGCCGTGGAACCTTGCCGGCCTACCAGCAACTGCACGAGGAATGCCTGCGTTGCGCGGCGGAGCTCAACGAGCGTTATGGCCGGGACGGCTACACGCCTGTCTTGATGGTGGCTGAACACCATTCCCAGGAGCAGGTCTACGAAATCTACCGAGCCGCCGATGTCTGCATGGTGACCAGCCTGCACGACGGAATGAACCTGGTCGCCAAGGAATTTGTCGCCGCACGCGACGACGAGCAGGGCGTGCTGATGCTCAGCATGTTTGCCGGCGCTTCCAAGGAGCTTCTCGAGGCGCTGATCGTCAATCCTTACGACGCGACGATGATGGCCGAGGCGTTGCTGCAGGCATTGACCATGGTGCCCGCCGAGCAGCGCCAGCGCATGCAGCGCATGCGCGAGATCGTCCGCGACAACAATGTCTATCGCTGGGCGGGCAGCATGCTTCTCGACGCCGCCCGCTTGCGCAAGCGAATCGCGATCGACCCCGCCGGGCCGGGCTCTGTTGCCGCGGCCAATGTGATATCGCTGCTTGATCGCAAACGGGTCGCGGCGCTGTGATGTCGGGATCGGCAAATCTGTCCGTGCCGACCGTCCCGCAAGGCCGATGGGCACTCTTCCTGGACATTGACGGTACGCTTCTGGAACATGCCGCCCATCCCGACGCGGTGGTCGTCGGCGATGCGTTGCGAGGCATGCTAACAAGGCTGGACGGGCGTCTGGCTGGCGCTCTGGCTTTCATTACAGGAAGATCCGTTTCCGCCGTCGACCGGCTCTTCCAGCCGCTGCGCCTACCGGCTGCGGGTCTATACGGCCTGGAGCACCGGCTTGTCCGTGACGGGCCTGTCGAGGCGGCCGACGAGCCCGCCGACATTGCCGCGCTTGCCGAGGAAATCGAGGCGGAACTGGACAATGTGGACGTCTATATCGAGCGCAAGGGCCCGATCCTGGCCATTCATACGCGTGCGGCGCCGCAGTTGCTGCAACGGGCGACGCAACTGGTCGAACAGGCCCTGGAGCGGCTTCCGCGAGGATATCGGGTTCTTGCCGGCAATGCCGGGGTGGAACTGATGCCGCTCGAGGCGGCCAAGGGAGCGGCAATCAGGCGTTTCTGCGAGTTGCCGGCTTTCCGGGGGCGGATTCCCGTATTCCTCGGAGACGACACGTCGGATGAGAACGGCTTCGAAGCCGTCAATGAAATGGATGGCATTTCGGTCCGCATCAAACCGCAAGGGAAAACCGTGGCGCGCCACGCGCTGGCCGATGTCGGCGAGACCCTGGCCTGGCTTGAATCCCTATGTCACGACCAATCGGGCACTGGCCGGTTTGAGGAGGCGGTCCAGCCCACTGTCCGGCAGAGTTGAGGCCGCAAAACGCATTTTGCGCCTTTGAAGAACGGGTTTCAGGAGTTGATCAATGATCCAATTCACCAGCCTCATCCACGAGATCATGCCTGCGTGGCTCCGGCGGCGTTCGCGCCGGCGCATGCAGGACACCGAGACAACTTTCGATCCCTCGCGTCCTGAAGACGCCGATGCCGTCTGGCGAAAGGCTGTCGAGAGGGACCTGTTCGGCGCAAACACGCCCGACTATACCGAGACCGAACAGAAGAAACGCGATCACCACTGACGGAGGCTGTCAGCCTTCCGCGAAGACCAGCGAGACGTTGCCGCCGGCATGCCGTTCGAGCCGGCCGGCGAGGTCGAGCTCCAGGAGCACCATGAACACCTGTGCCGGATGCAGGCCGGTGTGGCGGATGATCTCGTCGATCGCCACCGGCGTCGGGCCGAGCGCTTCGGTCACCCTGGCGCGGTCGTTTTCGCCGGGTGGCGGCGTGGCCGAGAAATCGGGGGGATCTTCAAAGGGCGGCAGTTCGGGGGCCCGCAAACCGGTCAGCGGCGCGATTGCCCTGTGAATGTCGGCGGCTTCGGTGACCAAGGTGGCACCGTCCTTGAGCAGGCCATTGGTGCCGGCGGCGCGTGGATCAAGCGGCGAGCCGGGTACGGCGAAGACCAGCCGGCCCATTTCGCCTGCGAGCCTGGCGCTGATCAGGGACCCGGAACGCTGCGCCGCCTCGACCACCACCAGACCGACTGCCGCGCCCGCGACGAGGCGGTTGCGGCGCGGAAAATCCTGGGCACGCGGCTGCCAGCCGAACGGCATCTCCGAAATGATGGCGCCGCCGCGCTCGACGATCTCGTCGCACAGGCCGGCATTCTCAGGCGGGTAGGGCAGATCGAGGCCTCCGGCCAGCACGCCGATCGTGCCGGTCGAGAGGCTGCCCTGATGTGCTGAAGTGTCGATGCCGCGCGCGAGGCCGGAGATGATGGCGTAACCGTCGCGGCCAAGGTCGGTCGCCAGCATGCGCGCCATCTTGATGCCGGCGAGCGAGGCGTTGCGGGCGCCGACGATAGCCACCGCGGGCAGCCGAAACACCGCGCCTTCGCCTTTCACCGCCAGCAGCGGCGGCGGATGGTCCATGTTTTTCAACAGGGCGGGATAGTCCGGCTCGCCGATACCGACAAAGCGGGCGCCTGCCAGCCTTGCGGCCTCCAGTTCCGCTTCGGCCTCGGCGATCGAGGGAATGCGGGCGATCCTGCTGGCGCCGCCCGAAATCATCAGTTCCGGCAGCATTTCCAGCGCGACTTCGGCCGAACCGAAGCGGTTGATCAGGTCGCGAAAGGAGGCAGGACCTACATTCTGGGTGCGGATCAGCCGCAGCCAGCTCAACCGCTGCCGGTCGCTGAGGCGCGGTCCGGCGAGCGGCTTGCTCACTCCTTCGCCCCGATTTTGCCCTCGGTGCCGGCAAGCAGGCGTGAAATGTTGGCCCGGTGCTTGATGAAGACGATCAGGCTCATCACGACGAACAATGCGGCAATCTGCGGTGTGCTCAGGAAATAGAGGGCGATCGGCACGGCGACCGCGGCCGTCAGCGCTGCAAGCGAGGAGTAGCGGAACAGGAATGCCATGGCCAGCCAGACGATGGCGAAGATCAGCGCCACCTGCCAGGCAAGGCCGATCAGCACGCCGAGATAGGTGGCGACGCCCTTGCCTCCCTTGAATCCGAGCCAGATCGGGAAGAGATGGCCGAGGAAGGCGCCAAGGCCGGCCCAAGCGCCGAGTTCGGGCGCGAAATGGCCCGCGATCAGCACCGCGGCCGTGCCCTTCAGCGCGTCGAGCAGCAGCGTGGCCGCGGCAAGGCCCTTGTTGCCGGTGCGTAGCACATTTGTCGCGCCGATGTTGCCGGAGCCGATCTGGCGCACGTCGCCAAGCCCTGCCGCACGGGTCAGCAGAAGCCCGAACGGAATCGAGCCCAAGAAATAGCCGAGCACCAGCGCCGGGATCAGGTTGTAAGTCATTGTTCCCCCCGCATTTCCCCCTGACGGGCTGAATTCGGCGCGATGCGCCGCCGCCAGCTCAGACCGAGAACACTGTGCGGCCCGCCACCAGCGTTTGCAAGACCTTGCCCTGCAGGCGCGCGCCTTCGAAACAGGTGTTCTTCGAGCGCGAGCGAATGCCGCTTTCGCTGACGATCCAGGGTTCATCCAGATCGACAAGCGCAAGGTCCGCGACAGCGCCGGGCTTGAGCGTGCCGCCAGGCAGGCCGAACAGCCTTGCCGGCGCCGTGGACAAGGTCTCGATCAGCCGCGGCAGCGGCACGTCGCCATTGTGGTAGAGCCGCAAGGCGGCGCCCAGCAACGTTTCGAGCCCAATGGCGCCGGCTGCGGCGTCGGCGAAGGGCAGGCGCTTGGTGTCGACGTCCTGCGGATCGTGCGAGGAGACGATGATGTCGACCGTGCCGTCCCTGATCGCTTCGATCATCGCCAGGCGGTCTTCCTCGGCGCGCAGCGGCGGGGTCAACCGGAAGAAGGTGCGATATTCGCCGACATCGTTTTCGTTGAGTGACAGATTGTGGATCGACACGCCCGATGTGACGGTCGCGCCGTCGGTCTTCGCGCGCGCCACCGATGCCGCCGCCATCGCCGTCGATATCTTTGCCGCGTGGTAGGAGCCGCGCGTCAGGCGCGCCAGGGCAAGGTCGCGCTCCAGCGGGATGGTTTCGGCTTCACGCGGAATGCCGGAAAGCCCCAGCCAGCTGGCGTAGAGTCCCTCGTTCATCACGCCCGACGACGCGAGGTCGGCATCCTGGGTTTCGTGCACGATGGTTGTGCCGAAATCGCGGGCATAAGTCAGCGCCCGGCGCATCACCAGCGCGCTTGATATGGTGTGGCGGCCGTCGGTGAAGGCGGCGGCGCCGGCCTCGCGCAGCAGCCCGAATTCGGTCATCTCGCGGCCGTCGAGGCCCTTGGTGATGGCTGCGGCCGGGAAAATATTCACGATTGCCGTGTCCTTGGCGGTGCGCAGCACGAATTCGACCAGGGCCACATTGTCGATGACCGGATCGGTATCGGGCATCATGACGATCGAGGTGACGCCGCCGGCAGCCGCGGCGACACTTGCCGACGCGATCGTTTCGCGATGTTCTCCGCCCGGTTCGCCGATGAAGACGCGGCCGTCGATCAGGCCTGGAATGACCGCCTTGCCGGCGCAGTCGATGATGGTGGCGCCCTCGGGCGCCCCCTGGTTCAGCGCAGCCTTGCCGGCGGCGGCTATCTTCTTCCCCTCGACGATGACCGTCCCGGTCTCGTCTACGCCGCGCGAGGGGTCGATGATGCGGGCGCGCTCGAACACCGTGATGGTCATGCGCCGCGGCCCTCGTGGTTGCGGCGCGGGTCGAGCAGCGCTTCCATCACCGCCATGCGCACGGCGACGCCCATCTCGACCTGTTCCTGGATGACGCTCTGCGGGCCGTCGGCGATTTCCGAAGCGATCTCGACGCCACGGTTCATCGGGCCCGGATGCATCACCAGCGCATCGTCTTTCGCGGCCTTCAGCTTCTCGGCGTCGAGGCCGAAATAGCGGAAATATTCGCGCACCGAAGGCACGAAGGCGCCTTCCATTCGCTCGCGCTGCAGGCGCAGCATCATCACCACGTCGGCATCTTTCAGGCCCTCGGCCATTGAGCCGGTGACGATCACACCCATCCTGTCGATGCCCGCAGGCAGCAGCGTCGAGGGTGCGACGACGCGCACCTGCGCGCCGAGCGCATTGAGCAGCATGATGTTGGAGCGGGCGACGCGCGAATGCAGGATGTCGCCGCAGATCGCCACGATCAGTTTCGACAGCGGACCCTTGGCGCGACGGATGGTCAGCGCGTCAAGCAGCGCCTGTGTGGGGTGCTCGTGCGCGCCGTCCCCCGCATTGACCACGGAGCAGCCGACCTTCTGCGCCAGGAGGGCGGCCGCACCGGCCGACTGGTGGCGGATGATCAATATGTCGGGCCGCATGGCGTTCAGCGTCATGGCCGTGTCGATGAGCGTCTCGCCCTTCTTCACCGAGGAACTCGCCACCGACATGTTCATGACGTCGGCGCCGAGACGCTTTCCGGCCAGTTCGAACGACGACTGCGTCCGCGTCGAGGCTTCGTAGAAAAGGTTGATCTGGGTGCGGCCGCGCAGTGTCGAGGTTTTCTTCTCGGATTGTCGCGAGATCGCGACAGCCCGGTCCGCCCTGTCGAGCAGAAGCTCGATGTCGGCGGGGGAAAGATCGCGGATGCCCAGAAGATGGCGGTGGGGATAGAGTGGCAGGGACGAAGCGTCGGTCATCTCAAGGGGCTGCTATAGGGTGGACGTTCCATGGCTGCAAGCGCCAGCTTTGGATTGCGGCTGTTCTCCCCGGTATTTTCGTCGCGCGCCTTGGGCTATATCTAGCCCATGGCTCCGGATTCGTAGCCGCCTGGCAGTAAGGATGAAGCGTGACCGACGACGTGACGAACCAGCCGCCGCCGCTGACAGGCGGCAACGCCTGGCGGGGCGATCCGTTGCTGATCCAGCTTGCCGAGCGCTTTTCCGATCCGGTGCGCAAGGATCTCGACGGGCTCGGCCGCTTCGTGCTGACGCAGGAGGCTCAGGAACTGGCCCGCCTCGCCAATGTCGAAACGCCGAGGCTCAGGACGCATGATCGCCAGGGCCGGCGCATCGATCTGGTCGAGTTTCACCCCGCCTATCACGCCTTGATGCGCCGTTCCGTAGCCAACGGGCTGCACTCCTCGGTCTGGGAGAATGGCGATGCCGAGATCGGCCGCCGCCATCAGGTGCGCGCGGCCCGGTTCTACCTGACGGCCGAACTCGAGACCGGACATCTGTGTCCCATCACCATGACCAGCGCTTCGCTGGCAGCGCTGATGGCGAGCCCGAAACTGTTCCGCGAGTGGGCGCCGCGCGTGACGACGCGCAAATACGATCAGAGCCAAAAGCCGCCGGTCGAGAAGACCGGGCTTACGCTTGGCATGGGCATGACCGAGAAACAGGGCGGCACGGATGTGCGCGCCAATGTGACGAAGGCCGAGCGCGTCGGCAGCGGCTTCTATCGCCTGACCGGCCATAAATGGTTCATGTCGGCGCCGATGTCGGATGCATTCCTGGTGCTGGCGCAGGCGCCGGAGGGATTGTCGTGCTTCCTCGTGCCGCGCGTCCTTGGCGACGGCTCGGGCAACGGCTTCCGTTTCCAGCGCCTGAAGGACAAGCTCGGCAACCGGTCGAATGCGTCTTCCGAGGTGGAGTTCGTCAGCGCGATCGGCGAGATGGTCGGTGAGCCGGGCGCCGGCGTGAAGACGATCATGGACATGGTGACCTTGACCCGGCTCGACTGCGCCGTGGCGTCTTCGGCGATCATGCGGGCGGGTCTGGCCGAAGCCGTTCATCACGCCCGCCATCGCCAGGTGTTCGGCACCAACCTGATCGAGCAGCCGCTGATGCAGCGCGTGCTGGCCGACATGGCGCTCGACGTCGCCGCTGCCACGGCGCTGTCGTTCCGTCTGGCGCGTTCCTTCGACGAGGCGGCGAGCGATCGCGGCGAGGCGGCCTTTGCCCGTGCCATGACGCCGGTCGTCAAATATTGGGTCTGCAAAATCGCGCCGCCGCTGCTCTACGAGGCGATGGAATGCCTCGGCGGCAACGGCTATGTCGAGGAGGCGCCGCTCGCCCGCTACTATCGCGAAGCTCCGGTCAACGCTATCTGGGAAGGATCGGGCAATGTCATGGCGCTGGATGTGCTGCGCGTGCTTGGCCGCGCGCCGGGCCTATTCGAGGAGGTGCTTGCCGGCATCGATCGCGACCTGGGCGCGGGCGGACGCGGCACCATCGGTGTGCTGAAGGCGGCGATGCAAGTCGCCGCGACCGACGAAGGCTCGGCCCGCCTGCTGACGGAGCAACTGGCGCTGTCGGCGGCGGCGGCGGAATTGCGCCGGTTGGGGGCAGGGCGGATCGCCGATGCCTTCGTCGAGACGCGGCTGGCGGGCCAGTGGCGCAACACCTACGGCATGCTCGATTCGCGCCATGATGCGCGCATGATCATCGACACGCTCTATCCGCCAACCACCTGAGCAGCAGCCATGGACCACGCCTTGGTCATTCCCCCGCGCCGTTAACCTTAACAAATGGTTTCCGTTGCGAGGGCTGGCGGCAAAGCCCACTGTCATTCCTGTCGAAGCAGGAATCACGATGCGACAGGTATTGACCTCTTTTCTCGCCTTGCACTGGACGATCGTTTTCGCCCTGCTGGCGATCATCTGCATCGACGGAAACCGCGGCGTGGCCGGGGCGCTTGGCGTGCTGGGCGTGACAATCGAGAGCGCCCGCTTCGTCGACCTCGAAAATATCGTGGTGGTCGCGCCACTGGCCACGGCGCTGCTTATCGTGGCGGTGCTGTTCTTCTGGGCCTTTGTCGAGGCGCTGATCAACAATGCCAGCAATCAGGGCGCCGACAGCGTTGCCCGCATCGCCTTCATCAGCGCTTCCGGCGTGCTTTCGCTCATCCTGGTCGGTGGCGCGGCGCAAGGCATCAACGGGCTGTTCCTGGTCGTCGCCGTGCAATTGGCCGCACTTCTGGCCTCCTATGTCGCCATGCTTGCCGAGCGCCGCACCCTGGCCACATCGGATGAGGTTGAAATCCACGCCACGGCGCACAGCATGGCCAGGGCCGCAGCCCACAATTCGCTGCTTTCGCTGATATCGGGCCGACCCCAGCCGACCCGGAAGGGAGGCCGCTGATGCGTTACATCTTCGCATTGTGGGCGGCTCCGATGGCGCTTTTCTGGGGCTGGTTCTACCTGTCGCTCAACGACATGAATTTCGGCTACGTCATGCTGAGCCGGCAGTTGCATGATTTCGTCTTCCAACTCTACGGCCAGATGCTCGGCATCGACCCGACAATCATTCCCGGCATGGTGGGAAGAGCCTGCATATTCGACGGCCTGCTGCTGCTGGCGATCTGGGCGTTTCGCCGCCGTCGTGAAATCATCGGCTGGATCAGGGGGCGGGCGGCGGTTCCGGTGCAGTTCGAGCGGCTGCACCGAGCGAGCGAAGCCGGTCCAAAACTCCCTGCAGAATAAAGGCGGCTGCGGCCGAATCGATCTTGCCGGCGCGCTTGGCGCGCGAAAAATCCATCTCGATCAGCGTCCGTTCGGCGGCTACCGTCGACAGCCTCTCGTCCCATGGCAGGAAGGGAAGGTCGCTCAAGGCGGCCATGTTGCGTACGAAGGCGCGCGATTTCTGCGCGCGCGGACCTTCCGAGCCGTCCATGTTGACCGGCAGTCCAATCACCACCGCGCCGGCATTCTCCTTTTGCAGCAGATCCAGCAGCACGGCCGCGTCGAGCGAGAATTTCCGTCGGATGATGACCGGGCGCGGATGCGCGAAGGAAAAGCCACGGTCCGAAACGGCGACGCCGATGGTCTTGTCGCCGAGATCGAGCCCGGCAAGCGTCCTGCCGCCAGCCAGCCGTGCCGGCAATTCCTCGATGGTAATGATAGCCAACGGTTTTCCTTTGACCCGACAGCGCCGTCGCGGCGTTTTGAACACGCGAGGCCGTAACACTTTGCTCTTGAGCTGACGCCGTTCTATCCTCCGACGGAACAAAAATCGAGGAACTCGCTGATGAAACTCACTTGGTACGGACAATCCGCCTTCAAGATCGAGGTGGCGGGCGCAAGCATCCTGATGGACCCGTTCCTGAGCGGCAATCCGCTTTGGAAGAAAAGTTGGGAAGGCCCAGCCGAAGGTGTCACCCACGTGCTTTTGACGCATGGTCACGGAGACCATGTCGGCGATGCGCTGGAGATCCTCAAGAAGACCGGAGCGATGCTGGTCGCCAATCCCGAGGTCTGCGGCTATCTCGGCGGCCAGGGCGTCGACCAGAACAATATCAACCAGGGCAACACCGGTGGCACGGTGGACTGCGGCCCGTTCACGACGACTTTTGTCCAGGCATTGCATTCCTCGTCCTATGGGGACGGCATCTATATGGGTAATCCCTGCGGGCTGGTCCTGCATTTCCAGGACGACAAGACGCTCTATCACATGGGCGATACCGACATCTTCTCGGACATGGCGCTGGTCAACGAGCTGCATGAGCCGAAGATCGGCCTGGTGCCGGTCGGCGACCGCTTTACCATGGGAGGTGCTGTCGCGGCTCTCGCCTGCCGCCGCTATTTCAAGTTCGATGTCGCCGTGCCATGCCACTATGCGACTTTCGGCCTGCTCGACCAGACGCCCGACAAATTCGTCGCCGGAATGGAGAGTTCGGGCGTGAATGTCGTCGTGCCTGGGATCGGCGAGGCGGTCACACTATAAATTGAAAACGAATTAAACCATGGGCTTGAGGAACTCTCTTTGCGTTTCGATGCTGTTTGCGGCGTCGCCGGCGCTTGCCGCGGACGATTTCATTGAAGGGGTATACCTCAAGTCCGAGGAGCTCTGCGCACAGGCCAGGAAAGACACCCTGCAGACGCTGATCGATGCCGGCAACATCGTGCTGTCGGCCCATGGCCTGCAAGGGGTCGAATACAATTGCGAGTTCTTGCAGATCAGCAAGGCGACACGCTCGCCGAGCTGGGCGGTGACGGCCATTTGCCAGGAGCCGGGCTACGTTTTTCCCGACGTGCTCTCGGTGACGCAGATGAGCCCGACTCAGATCGATCTCGTCTCCGTCCGGCCCATCGAAGATGAGAGCGAGGCGAGCGGCAACAGCAGCAGCTACTATCTGTGCGAGGGCATGGCCCCGCCGTGAGGCCATTTGCCCGATTGTGGGCATGCACATGTTGCGCGCCGCGCGCGGCGCCGCTATAGGCCGGGGCTGGTTTTCCCGAGGCACAAACATGTCCGTTGACGTCAAGACAGTGAAGCGCGTCGCGCGTCTCGCCCGCATTGCGGTGAGCGAGGAAGATGCCGAACGCATGACCGGCGAGCTGAATGCCATACTGGGCTTCGTCGAACAGCTGAACGAGGTCGATGTTTCCGGGGTCGAGCCGATGACTTCGGTAACTCCTATGGGGATGAAGAAGCGCCAGGACGTCGTCACCGACAGCAACAAGGCTGCCGACATCGTCGCCAACGCGCCTGCCACGGAAGAGAACTTCTTCCTCGTGCCGAAGGTCGTGGAGTAACAGGCCGATGGCCATCGAAATCGCCATCGAGACGCCGCTGCAGGACGATGTGCGCGGCTTGGTCGCGGAGCTCAACGAGACGCTGCTCGAACTGACGCCGCCGGAACACTGCTATCATCTGACCGTCGAGCAGATGGCCGGCCGGGACACCACGGTCTTCGTCGCCCGCGACGACGGTCTTGCAATCGGTTGCGGGGCGCTGAAGCGCCATGACGGTGCCATAGGCGAGGTCAAGCGCATGTACACGCGGCCCACTCATCGCGGCCAGAAAATCGGCGCCAGGATCGTGGAGCGTGTCGAAGCGCTGGCGCGCGAGGAAGGATTGAAGCGTCTGGTGCTGGAGACGGGCGATCGCCATCCTGCCGCCTGGGCTGTCTATGAACGTTCCGGCTTCTCGCGTTGCGGTCCGGTGCTGGATTATCCCGATTCCGAGTGGTCGGTATTTTACGAAAAGAGCCTTGCCTGATGAGCGACCTGACCCGACTGACGATTTCGCAGGCCCGCGCCAAGCTGCGCGCCAAGGAAATCACCGCGACCGAGATTGCCGACGCCTATCTCGCTGCGATTGACCGCGCCAATCCGGCGCTCAACGCCTATGTCGTGGTAACCGGGGACAAGGCGCGCGACATGGCCAAGGCCTCCGACGCCAGGCTGGTCAAAGGCGAGGGCGGTGCGCTGGAAGGCATTCCGCTCGGCATTAAGGACCTGTTCGGCACCGAGGGCGTGCACACCCAGGCCTGCAGCCATGTGCTCGACGGTTTCAAGCCGCATTACGAATCGACCGTCACCTCCAATCTGTGGGCCGACGGGGCGGTCATGCTGGGCAAGCTCAACATGGACGAGTTCGCCATGGGCTCGTCCAACGAGACGTCCTATTACGGGCCGGTGGTCAACCCGTGGCGGCGTTCGCGCGTCGATACGATGGTGATGCCAACCACGCATCAGGGCGATGGCGGCTTCGTTTCGGCCGGCGGCACCAGGACCGCGCGCACCCTGGACAATGCGCAGCTGGTGCCGGGTGGCTCGTCGGGCGGCTCGGCCTCCGCCGTCTCGGCCTTCCTGTGCGCGGGCGCCACGGCCACCGACACTGGCGGCTCGATCCGCCAGCCGGCCGCGTTCACCGGCACGGTCGGCATCAAGCCGACCTATGGCCGCTGCTCGCGCTGGGGTATCGTCGCCTTCGCCTCGTCGCTCGACCAGGCCGGGCCGATCGCGCGCGACGTGCGCGATGCCGCGATCCTGCTCAGATCGATGGCCTCCGTCGATCCGAAGGATACGACCTCGGTGGACCGGCCGGTTCCGGACTACGAGGCGGCGATCGGCAAGCCGATCAAGGGCATGAAGGTTGGGATTCCCCGGGAATACCGCGTCGACGGCATGCCGGAGGAGATCGAGGCCCTTTGGCAGAAGGGCATTGCCTGGCTCAGGGATGCCGGCGCCGAGATCGTCGACATCTCCTTGCCGCACACCAAATACGCGCTACCGGCCTATTACATCGTGGCGCCCGCCGAAGCCTCGTCCAACCTTGCGCGCTATGACGGCGTCCGCTACGGCCTTCGCGTGCCGGGCAAGGACATCGTCGAGATGTATGAGAAGACCCGCGCCGCCGGCTTTGGCCGCGAGGTCAAGCGCCGGATCATGATCGGCACCTATGTGCTGTCGGCGGGCTATTACGACGCCTACTATCTGCAGGCGCAGAAGGTGCGCAATCTGATCAAGCGGGACTTCGAGAACGTCTTTGCCGCCGGCGTTGATGTCATCCTGACGCCGGCGACGCCATCTGCCGCCTTCGGCATTGCAGACGAGGACATGGCTTCCGATCCGGTGAAGATGTACCTGAACGACATCTTCACCGTCACCGTGAACATGGCGGGCCTGCCGGGCATTGCGGTGCCCGCCGGCCTAGACCCCAAGGGCTTGCCGCTTGGCCTGCAACTGATCGGCAGGCCGTTCGAGGAAGAGACGCTGTTCCAGACCGCTGCCGTCATCGAGCAGGCGGCCGGAACGTTCCAGCCGGAGAAGTGGTGGTAGGATCGTTTCTCATCTAAGGGGTGAGGGATGTTCTTCTATCTTTCGAAAATCTTCTGGTTCTTTATCCAGCCGCTTAACCTGACGATCTTCCTGCTGCTGGCGGGGCTGGTCGCGGCATTTTTCGGCCGCCGGCGGCTGGCAGCCATCGGCGGCGTGCTGGCGTTTTTGGTTCTGGCGCTTTCGGCCTGGACCTCGCTCGGCGCATTACTGCTCAACCCGCTTGAGGAACGCTTTCCGCGCCCGCCGCTGCCGCAAAAAGTCGATGGCATCGTAGTGCTCGGCGGCGGCTTCGAGGGCGGCATCAATCTGGTGCGCGGCGGTTATGAGCTGAACAGCGGCGGCGACCGGATGGTCGAGACGGCCGTGCTGGCGCGGCGCTTTCCCGATGCCAAGGTGGTCGTCTCTGGCGGCAATGGCGAATTGTTCCTCGAAGGCGAGGGCGATGCCGCCACCGCGCCGCGCCTGCTTGGCGCGCTCGGCGTGGCGCCGGAGCGCCTGATCCTCGAGGGCAAATCTCGCAACACCTATGAGAATGCCGTCTTCACGAACGCCTTGATAGCGCCGAAGCCGGGCGAAACCTGGCTGCTGGTCACCTCGGCCTACCATATGCCGCGCGCCAAGGCGCTGTTCGACAAGGCCGGCTTCGCGACCGTCCCGTGGCCGGTCGACTATCGAACGTCGGGACGCGAAGGCATCGGCCTGTTCCGCGACAATCCGGCCGATGCGCTGCAGGCGGCCACAATGGCGATCCGCGAATGGATAGGGCTGTTCGCCTATTGGCTGTCCGGCCGCATCGATCGGCCTTTTCCCGCACCTGGCGGCTGACCGATCACGGCGCGGCGCGCCGCCGAGAAGAACTGGCGCCGCACCAGAACGGCCAGGAGCAGAAGCGTCGACAGCACGAACACCACCGGATCGACGAACCAGCCGAGATAGCCGATCGAAAAGAACACGCCGCGCAGGCCGGAATTAAAATGCTTGCCTGCCAGCATGTTCATCTGCGCCGCCCTCCACACCGCCGTTTCGGTGACCGGGTTGCGCGAGGCTTCGCCATGCGGGATCGGCACAGCACCGATCAGGATCGAGCAATAGTTGAACAGACGGTAGGCCCAGCCGAACTTGAAGAACGAAAACGCCAGGATCAGCACCAGTCCCAGCACCTTGATCTGAAAAGCCGGGCGCGACGAGGCGCCGCCCAGAGGCAGGGTGCTCAACACCTCGAGGACGCGGTCGGAGGCACCGAGCAAGGCAAAGCAGCCGCCAAGCGCGATCAGGGAACTGGAGGCGAAGAAGGCGGTGCCTTGCTGCAGGCCACCCATGATGGCTGTGTCGACGATGCGGATCTCACGCTCGGCCATCCGGTGCATCCAGGCCTGACGCTGCGCATTCATCGCCGTTGTCAGCGACATGCGGCTGACCAGCACGCCGTCCGAGGCGAGCGTATGCAGAACCCACGCAATGAGGAAGAACGCCAACGCCGCGAGATCGGCTGTCGAAAGATCGAGGGAATCGCCCATTGGCGGAACCCTATCACATCCAGTGCGATTGCTTCGATCGTCCGCCGGCAGCGACGGCCATGTCGCTGCCGGAGCAAACAAGGTCGGCGGGCGCTGCGCCGCGCCGTTCAAAACAGCGGAAACATCGCGGGAGTTCCTATATGTAGTCCCAGAGCGGCTTCGGGAGATTGTGGCGCGTGTTCCTTTCGGTTTTCGACCTGTTCAAGATCGGCATCGGACCATCGAGTTCGCACACGATGGGACCGATGACGGCCGCCCGCCGTTTCCTCGACGAGATCGCCGGAGACGACTGGCCGCGTCCGGTCGGCGCCAAGGTCGCTCGCATCGGCGCCAGCCTGCACGGCTCGCTCGCCTATACGGGCATCGGCCATGGCAGCGACCGTGCCGTCATTCTCGGCCTTGCCGGCCAGACGCCGCAGACGGTCGACCCTGACCAGGCGGACGGCATTGTCGCTCGCATCACCGCCGACAAGCTGGTTTCACCGCGCGGTCATCCTTCCTACCGTTTCGATCCGGCCAGCGATCTGGTGCTCGATCGCAAGACGCCGCTCCCCGGCCACGCCAACGGCATGGCGTTTTATGCCTATGACGCTGGCGACCGCCTGCTGCTCAAGCGGATCTATTATTCGATCGGCGGCGGCTTCGTGGTTTCGGAAGAAGAGCTGCAGCGCATGAAAGCCAAGGGTTCGGTGACGACCGAAGGCAAAAAAGTCCCTTATCCCTTCAAGAACGCCCTCGAGATGCTGAAGATGGCTGGCAAGAGCGGCCTTTCCATTGCCGAGATGAAGCGGGTCAACGAGGAAACACAAATGTCGCGCGATGAGCTCGACGACGGCCTCGACGCCATCTGGGGTGCCATGAAGAGTTGCATCGAGCGCGGCCTGTCGCAGGACGGCATCATGCCGGGCGGGCTGAAGGTGCGCCGCCGGGCCAGGCAATTGCACGACAAGCTGCAGGAGCAGTGGCAGCAGAACCGGCCCAATCCGCTGCTCGCCAATGACTGGCTGTCGATCTATGCCATGGCCGTCAACGAGGAGAATGCGGCCGGCGGGCGCGTCGTCACCGCGCCGACCAACGGCGCGGCCGGCACGCTGCCGGCAGTACTGCGCTACTGGCTGCATTTCCATCCCGAGGCCGACCAGCCCAGCATTCGCGATTTCCTGCTCACGGCAGCCGCCGTCGGCGGCATCATCAAGTCCAATGCGTCCATCTCCGGCGCCGAGGTCGGCTGCCAGGGCGAAGTCGGCTCGGCTTCGGCCATGGCGGCGGCCGGCCTGTGCGCCGTCATGGGCGGCACGCCCGAACAGGTCGAGAACGCCGCCGAGATCGCGCTGGAGCACCATCTGGGCATGACCTGCGATCCGGTCGGCGGGCTGGTGCAGGTGCCCTGCATCGAGCGCAATGCGCTGGGCGCGGTCAAGGCGGTGACGGCCGCCTCGCTTGCCATCAAGGGCGACGGCACCCATTTCGTGCCGCTGGACGCCGCGATCGAGACGATGCGCCAGACCGGCCTCGACATGAACGAGAAGTACAAGGAGACCAGCCTCGGCGGGCTGGCGGTCAATGTGGTGGAGTGTTGAGCCCGCTGGCACTGTGGAGAACTTGCTCAGGCCGTTGACGCATCCGTGCGACGGATTAAATCTTGGGCGATGGCTCTCAACCTCCTAAAGCTCTGCGTCGGCTGCGACAGCGTCGAGGATCTCGAAGAATGGATCGCGTTCCGCCTCGACGAGCGGCGCCGTGCCGGCGAACCGGCCGAGCATTGGCACACCACCCGCATGGTGCCGACGCGCGCCGATGAGGTTACCGACGGTGGCTCGCTCTACTGGGTGATCAAGGGAAGTGTGCAATGCCGGCAGTTGATCACCGAGATCCGGCCATTCACCGATGACGAGGGCATCGGCCGCTGCCATCTGATGCTGGATCCGCAAGTGGTGCGCACCGACTGGCAGCCGCGCCGCGCCTTTCAGGGCTGGCGCTATCTAAAGCCATCGGATGCACCCGCCGATCTCGGCAAGGGCAAGCCGGGGCAGGTCGAAATGCCGCCGAAACTCCGGCGCGAGCTCGCCGATCTCGGCCTGCTCTAAATCACTATCGGCTTGTTCCGAGCAGCCCATTGGCTTGCTCCGAGCAGCCAGTTGGCTTGCTCCGGGGCAATCTGGCGGCATGGTCGGCCCGTATAGGCGGACTGCGGTTGCTGGCCCTCAATGTTGCTGTCCGTTGGACTTGCAAGCGTCGCGACAACGCCACATCTTGAAAATCATGAGCGATAGGAACCATCCGGTTTCGATATCTGACGCACTCGCACCGACCACATCGCGCCGCGGCGTGGTGGGATGCGGACCATGTGTCGCGCAAGGTCATGATTGCGGCGCAGAAATAACACCCGGTGGCGGCATGCTCGTGTTCAGGAATAGTCTGGAAAACCGGCCGATCGCCGGGCACTCACGGGGCAGTGGAATATGATAGGCGCGATCATCGCTGTCGTCGCATTGCTGCTGGTGCTGATGGGCTTGGCAACGGCTTTCGTGCGGGCCGACCCGAGCAGGCTGGCAGGCGACATGAGGAAGGTTGGGCCGGTTTTGCTGGCATTGGTCGGCGGCGCCGTGCTGCTGGTCGGGCGCGGAGGTCTCGGCGGCATCATCCTGCTCGCAGCGATCGCCTGGTACGGCTCGATGCGGCTGAACCGGCGAGCCGTGATGCCGGCGCGGAGACGCTCGACCGTACGCACGGCGGCGCTGGAAATGGACCTCGATCACGATACAGGAGGCCTTGAAGGCCTTGTCCTGGCAGGCCGCCATGAAGGCAAGATGCTTGGTGCGATGGGCAAAGCCGAATTGCTGCAGCTGTTTCGCGAACTCTCCGGTGACCCGGAGAGCCGGCAACTGCTAGAGACGTATCTTGACGGCAGATTTCCCGTCTGGCGCAAAAACGCTGAGGCGCACAGTGGCGAAGGGCTGGGTATTGCGCCAGGTCCGGGCGCCATGACTAAGGAGGAGGCCTACAAGGTCCTTGGTCTTGAAGCGGGGGCCGCCGCGGCGGATGTCCGCAAGGCGCACCGCCGCCTGATGCAACGCCTGCACCCCGATATCGGCGGCACGTCTTTCCTGGCGGCGCGGATCAACGAAGCCAAGGACGTCTTGCTCTCCAATCACAACTAGTCTCCTTCGACGCAGAAATTTTCCGGGAGATATCTTCTACGCCGTCCCTACTGCTGGACGGCGTAGCACTCGATTTTCTTCTTCTTGAGGGCGGTGCAGGCCTTCCAGGCCGCGGTCTTGGAACCGAAGCCGCCGAAGCGGGCGCGGTAGTACGTGACGCCGTCCTTGTCGAAGGCGACGGTGAAGCCGGAGGCATCTGCCAGCACCTTGGGCGCCTGCTTGGTGGTCTTGTCGAGGAAGGCCTGGGCTTCGGACTGTTTCGGCGACGAGGCGACCTGAATGGCCCAACCCGACGGCACCGACGCGGTATTGACCGGGTCGACGGCCGGCGCGGGCTCGGCATAAGCGGACACCACCTGTGCCGTGGCGACCTTGGGGGCGGAGACGATAACCGTCTTCACCTTCTTTGCCGGAACAACCACTTTGGTTTCTTCGGCTGCGTTATCGTCGGCGTCCTCGCTGTCGCCCTGGGCTACCGTCGCGTCGTCGGCAACGGCCTCGTCCGCGTCATCGGCGCTGGCCACCGCCATCGGCTTCTCATCCGGAGTCGGTGCGTCGTGCTTGGGCAACAGCACTCTGGCCAATGCCGTCACCGGGTTGCCGCTATCGGCCTTTGCGACCAGATCGCCGCCGCCCCGGGTCGATGCCCGCGGCAGATAGGTGTTGATCAGGGCCGCCATCTGATTGTCGCGGCTGCTGCCCGAGGTGCCGCCCATGACCACGCCGACAATGCGACGGTTGCCGTCGGAAACCGACGAAACCAGGTTGAAGCCCGAAGCGCGGGTGTAGCCGGTCTTGATGCCGTCGACGCCCTTGATGCGTCCAAGCAGGCGGTTGTGGCCGTTGATGCGCTGGCGGCCATAGAGGAAGGAGCGCTGCGAGAAATAGCCGTAATATTGCGGGAAATGTTCGCGCAGCGCGATGCCGAGCGTTGCCATGTCGCGCGCAGTGGTGAACTGGCCGGGATCGGGCAGGCCGTTGGCGTTGCGGAAGACGGTGCCGTTCATACCGAGCTGCCGCGCCTTGGCAGTCATCATGCGGGCGAAGTTGGTCTCGTTGCCGCCGAGCATTTCGCCGAGCGCGGTGGCCGAATCATTGGCCGATTTGGTCACCATCGACAGGATGGCGGTCTCGACCGCCACCGATCCGCCCGGCTTCACGCCGAGCTTCGTCGGCGGCTCTGCCGCGGCATGAGCCGAGAAGACGACCGGCGAGTTCCGGCTGATCTTGCCCTTGGCCAGAGCCTCGAAAGTCAAATAAAGCGTCATCATCTTGGTGAGCGAGGCGGGATAACGCCGGGCGTTGGCATCCGAGGAGTAGAGCACCTTGCCGGTCTTGGCGTCGACCACGATGGCCGCGGACTTCGCGGCGAGCGACGAGGCCGCACTTGCAACGACGATGGTCATCGCCACGGCCATGATCATGACCGTTTTGAAAGGGGACGCGGATTTGGAAACGATGCCCGACAACGCCTGACGCACTGATAGTTCCTTTGAATTTCTTGTTGCGCT
The DNA here is from genome assembly GCF_020165355.1 of Mesorhizobium sp. BR1-1-6. Taxonomy (NCBI): domain Bacteria; kingdom Pseudomonadati; phylum Pseudomonadota; class Alphaproteobacteria; order Hyphomicrobiales; family Phyllobacteriaceae; genus Mesorhizobium; species Mesorhizobium sp. BR1-1-6. The sequence goes on from NZ_JAIUHZ010000010.1 coordinate 44,190, forward strand.
GGAGGCGGCAAAGGGATCCTGCCTCACTTCCGGGCAAGCTATCCGGGCAGCGTTACCAATCCGTTTATGGTAACCGCCGCGTTCACCATTTTCTGGTGGTTTGAGCCTCTGTTTATTCGAATTTTAGCCATTGCCCACACGGGCCAGCACGGAAGCTGGCGATTTCTTGACTTTTGTGCGCCGCACAATATATTCGGGTGCATTGCACAAGGCGCTCGGGGCAGGGCGCATCAACCGTCCAGGGAGAATTGAAATGACGCAGACCTATGAGGACTTCAGCAAATACGGCAAAGAGTTCGCCGACACCGGCTTGAAGAGCTTCGCCTCTTTGTCCAAGGGCGCGCAGGCAATTGCGGCCGAGGCCGGCGAATACACCAAGAAGAGCTTCGAGGCCGGCAGCGCCGCTTTCGAGAAGATTGTTTCGGCCAAGTCGCTCGACAAGGCGATCGAGGTCCAGTCCGACTATGCCAAGCAGTCCTATGAGGCGTTCGTCGCCGAGGCCACCAAGATCGGCGACCTCTATGCCGAACTCGCCAAGGAAGCCTACAAGCCGTTCGAATCGATCGTTGCCAAGGCGAAGTAATTTCGTTCGGCAGTACGAGATCTGGGCCCATTGGGCCAAGACAGAGCCCGGCCGCGCCAGCGTGGCCGGGTTTTTTCATGTCAATTTCCGTTCAGGGGCCTGGCACCCCTTCACGATTGCGAAAATCGGCCAAGTTGGGCACCTAGCCATATTGTCAGCTAACCAGAAGGGCTTAAAATCGTCCATCGAACACCTACATGTCGAACTCGCATGAGGATTCGAAAGAGGCAGGATTACGTGACGATCGGTTTGACTGCCACCAAGGCACGGATGCAGAACGGCAGCGGCGACGGCAATGAGGCCGGCCGCGGCACGGCGGTCATCACGCGCACAAAGACCAAGACCAAGAAACCCAGCCTCTATCGGGTCCTCATCCTGAACGACGACTACACACCGATGGAGTTCGTGGTTCACGTGCTGGAACGTTTTTTCCAGAAGGACCGCGAAGCCGCCACACGCATCATGCTTCATGTTCACAATCATGGAGTGGGCGAGTGCGGGGTCTATACATTCGAGGTGGCCGAGACCAAAGTGTCCCAGGTCATGGATTTCGCCCGACAAAATCAGCATCCGCTGCAATGCGTGATGGAGAAGAAGTGAGGTAACATGCCGGCTTTCTCCCAAGGCCTGGAAAAGGCGCTTCACCAAGCGCTGACGCTCGCCAACGAGCGGCACCATGAATACGCAACCCTTGAACATCTGCTGCTCGCCCTGATCGACGACACCGAGGCGGCCGCCGTCATGCGTGCCTGCAATGTCGATCTCGACGAGTTGAAGCACACTGTTCTCACCTATATCGACACCGAGCTCGACAATCTGGTTACCGGCTATGACGAGGATTCCAAGCCGACCGCCGGCTTCCAGCGCGTCATTCAGCGTGCGGTGATCCATGTGCAGTCGTCCGGCCGCGAAGAGGTCTCCGGCGCCAACGTGCTCGTCGCCATCTTCGCCGAGCGCGAGAGCCATGCCGCCTATTTCCTGCAGGAACAGCAGATGACCCGTTACGACGCGGTCAACTACATCTCGCACGGCATCGCCAAGCGTCCGGGCGCGTCGGAGACGCGTTCGCCGCGCGGGGCCGATGACGAGCAGGGCGGCGCGAACGGCGCCGAGCCGCAAGAGGAAGGCGGCAAGAAGAAGCAGCAGCAGGACGCGCTGACCGCTTATTGCGTCAATCTCAACAACAAGGCCAAGGCCGGCAAGATCGATCCGCTGATCGGGCGCGAGTCCGAGATCAACCGCACCATCCAGGTGCTGTGCCGCCGTTCCAAGAACAATCCGCTTTATGTCGGCGATCCCGGCGTCGGCAAGACGGCGATCGCCGAGGGCCTCGCCAAGCGCATCGTCGAGGGTGATGTTCCGGAAGTCTTGCACAACGCCACCATCTTCGCGCTCGACATGGGCACGCTTTTGGCCGGCACGCGCTATCGCGGCGATTTCGAGGAGCGGCTGAAGCAGGTCGTCAAGGAGCTCGAGGATTATCCGGGCGCTGTGCTGTTCATCGACGAGATCCACACCGTCATTGGCGCCGGCGCGACGTCGGGCGGCGCCATGGATGCGTCGAACCTGTTGAAGCCGGCACTGTCTTCGGGTGCGATCCGCTGCATCGGTTCGACAACCTACAAGGAGTTCCGCCAGTTCTTTGAGAAGGACCGCGCGCTCGTACGTCGCTTCCAGAAGATCGACGTCAACGAGCCGACCATCGAGGACGCCATCGAGATCATGAAGGGCCTGAAGCCCTATTTCGAGGAGTTCCACAAGGTCCGCTACACGACGGAAGCCATCAAGGCTTCGGTTGAGCTGTCGGCGCGCTACATCAACGACCGCAAGCTGCCGGACAAGGCGATCGACGTGATCGACGAGACCGGCGCCTCGCAGATGCTGGTGCCGGAGGCCAAGCGCAAGAAGACCATCGGCATCAAGGAGATCGAAGCGACGATCGCCACCATGGCGCGCATCCCGCCGAAGACTGTTTCGGCCGATGACGAGAAGGTGCTGCAGGGTCTCGACATCGAGCTGAAGCGAGTCGTCTACGGCCAGGACACCGCGATCACCGCGCTGACCTCGGCGATCAAGCTGGCCCGTGCCGGCCTGCGCGAACCGGAGAAGCCGATCGGCTCCTATCTGTTCTCGGGTCCGACCGGCGTCGGCAAGACCGAAGTCGCCAAGCAATTGGCTGCGTCGCTCGGCGTCGAGCTGATCCGTTTCGACATGTCGGAATACATGGAACGCCACACGGTCTCTCGGTTGATCGGTGCGCCTCCCGGCTATGTCGGTTTCGATCAGGGCGGCCTTTTGACCGACGGCGTCGACCAGCATCCGCATTGCGTGCTGCTGCTGGACGAGGTCGAGAAGGCGCATCCGGACCTGTTCAACATCCTGTTGCAGGTGATGGACCATGGCAAGCTGACCGACCACAACGGCAAGCAGATCGACTTCCGCAATGTCATCCTGATCATGACCACCAATGCGGGCGCGTCGGATGCGCAGCGCGCGGCGATCGGTTTCGGGTCGACCAAGCGCGAAGGCGACGATGTCGAGGCGATCAACAGGCTGTTCACGCCGGAGTTCCGCAACCGTCTCGATGCGATCATCCCGTTCGGCTCGCTGCCGGTGCCGGTTATCCATCAGGTGGTGCAGAAGTTCGTCATGCAGCTGGAGGCCCAGCTCTCCGAGCGTGGCGTCACCTTCGACCTGTCGCCGGATGCGATCGCCTGGCTCGCCGACAAGGGCTATGACGAGCGCATGGGTGCGCGTCCGCTCGGCCGCGTCATCCAGGAGCACATCAAGAAGCCGCTGGCAGACGAAGTGCTGTTCGGCAAGCTCAAGAAGGGCGGCACGGTGCGCGTCAGCGTCGAGAAGAAGGAAACCGGCGAGACCGGCCTGAAGCTCGAATCGCTCGCCGACGAGGCACCGGTGAAGCCCAAGAAGGAAGAACCGGAAGACGCCCCCAAGCCGCGCAAGGCAGTGGCCAAGAAGCCGGCGGCCAAGAAGGCCGTCGCGCAGAAGCCCGAGCCCAAGGGCAAGGACGGCGGCAAGCGCAGCCTGGTGCCGCAACTGCCGCGCAAGAGCTGATAGTCACTCCCTCGAAAAAGCCCCGGAGACGGGGCTTTTTCATTGGCACAAAGCGACGATCACTGAAGCGCTGCTGTCGGCCCCTGGACAGCAAGCGGCGTTGGGCGGGTTTTGGCTGATTTGTCCGTCCAGGACGGTGGTGCTCCCACGTTGGCGCCGACCATGCCGAACAGGCCGGGCGCGCCGCCAAAGACCTCGCAGGCCGCGTATTTCGGCTTGCCGCCGAGGAACGATTTTATGCGTTGGCCTGACGGTATCGAGATATGCAATCCCGACGGCGCCTTGCCGGTGACGAGCATGCGCGAAAAGTCGTTTCCGAAAGTAGCGCCCAGACTGTACGCATCGCCGATCTCGGATGACAGTCTTTCCGCGCCGCTTTGCCAGGGCGGGCAGGACGGACAGTTCGCGTCTCGGTATCGACGGGGCTGGACCCGACCGTCACGCTGAAATTCAGCGGGTCGATGGTGACCATGCCAACGGTAATCCGCGGCTCCTGCGCAACACCGCCCGCAGCCGCGCCATCAGTTCATCGATCAGGAAGGGTTTGCCCAGATAGTCGTCGGCGCCGGCATCGAGCCCCTCAATGCGCTCTTTCGGCTCGTTGCGGGCCGTCAGGACGATCACCGGCGCATCGACACCTGCCGCCCGCAGCCTGGGAATGAAGCTCAGTCCCTCTCCATCCGGCAATGTTCGGTCGAGCAGGATTGCCCTCATAGACGTGCTGGCACGACAGTTCGATAGCATCGCCAAGCAGCATGGTGTGATCGACGACGACGCCTTGTTTGCCAAGCGCCCTGGTGAGCGCGTCAGCCATTACTCTTTCGTCCTCGATCAACAGAACCCGCATTGCACGTCCACGTCTCGCCGGTGCCTTGTCATCCGTCAGGATTACAGCAGCATTGCGAACAACAGCCGTTCGCCAGATGGCTGCGTGCGTTCATTTCCATGGGATGGGGAATTTTATGTCCGGACCAGGCCAGATCATCATCCTCAACGGCGCACCGCGATCGGGGAAATCGAGCATCGTCCAGGCAGTTCAGGAGAGCTTCGAGGGCCCATGGATGAACCTGGGGGTCGACACCTATGAGCAGGTCACGCCGCTGCGCTGTCGCCCGGGGATAGGTTTGCGGCCCGGCGGCGAGCGCCCGGATATCGAGGGTCTCGTGCCGAGGTTCTACGCCGCGCTCTACGAATCGATCGCCGCCCACTGCCGAGTGGGGTTGAATGTCGTGGCCGATCTCGGTCATCACGACAGCTATTCGCGACCCCTTGATTGCCTTGTCGATTGCGCCCGGCGCCTCGCAGGCCTGCCGGTTCTGTTTGTCGGTGTCCGCTGCCCGATCGAAATCATCATGCAGAGGCGCGCCGACAGTCCGGCGGGGAGGGGATATGTGACGGGATCGCCTGACGACCCTGTACCGTTGGCGGTGCGTCTGTGGCAGGAGGAGGTACACCGGCCTGGCGTGTATGATCTGGAAGTGGACACATCGCTTCTGACGCCGGCACAATGTGCGGATGCGATCCGCGGGCGGCTCAGGCAAAATGTAGAGCCTCCGACGGCGTTTGAGAGGCTTTTGGCGTTCTCCGCAAACAAGCTGTCCTGATCGCGCGCTCAGCGGCGATGAGAATGAATCTCAGCCGCGCGGCCCGCTCCTCATCTACGGCGGGCACAATTTGGTAGATGTTCAGCGGAATGGCGATCACGCTGATATGCTGGCGGCTCGGGTTCATCGTTTTCGATGCGCAACTTCCCCAGACGGCCGCAATGGGGGCAGCTGAAAGCCAGGCGTCAGGGTAGCGGCATGGCCGCCTTTATCCGGCCGGCATTCTCGGCCAGCACCTCGGGTTTCTCCATCTGGCCCGTATGCGGCTTCAGCGCGATGCCTTCGAAGCGCGGAATGACGTGGACGTGAAGGTGATAGACGGTCTGCCCGGAAGCCGGCTCGTTGAACTGCATCACGGTGACGCCATCGGCCTTGAATGCCTCGCGGACGGCGAGCGCCACCTTCTGCACGACTGTGAAAAGCGGGCCGAACGTTGCCGGATCGGCGTCGAGCAGATTGCGCGAAGGCGTCTTCGGCACCACCAGCGTATGGCCTGGCCCCTGTGGCATCACATCCATGAAGGCAACGACCGCTTCGTCCTCGTAGACGCGGTGCGAGGGAATTTCACCGCGCAGGATCTTGGCAAAGATGTTGTCGGTGTCATAGGCGGTTTCGGCCATGGCGAACGCTCCGGATTGTGCCTCGCTAATTGGTGTAGCGAAGCCTCTCGTGAGCGGCAAGACGATCGGGCGAGATCGATGAAGCCGATCTCGACAGGCGTGCACTGCCAACCCAGGGATGCCGAACCTGACATATGCTCCTGCCCTGCAGGATGGGCCTACTCCTCGAGATCTTTGCGGAACGGTGTGTGCTCTTCCAGGTATTCGCCCATGCGTTCAACCTCGCGCCGTTCGCGCCTGAGATAATCGGCGACGGCGTTGCGCAGGCCGGGATGGGCGATGTAATGCGCGGAATGCATGATCACCGGCCGGTAGCCTCGCGCCAGCTTGTGTTCGCCCTGTGCGCCCGCCTCGACCACCTTCAGCTTGCGTTCGATGGCGAAGTCGATGGCCTGGTGATAGCAGACCTCGAAATGCAGGAACGGATGATCCTCGATGCAGCCCCAGTTGCGGCCGTAGAGCGCATCGGAGCCGATGAAGTTGATAGCGCCGGCAATGTAGCGGCCGTTGCGCCTGGCCATCACCAGCAGGATGTCCTCGGCCATGCGCTCGCCGATCAGCGAGAAGAATTCCCGGTTCAGATAGGGCCGGCCCCATTTGCGGCTGCCGGTGTCCATGTAGAAGGCGAAGAAATCGTCCCAGGCCCGTTCTGTAAGGTCCTTGCCGGTAAGCCAGTCGATGGAGATGCCGTCGGCAAGCGCCTCGCGGCGCTCCTTCTTCATGGCCTTGCGCTTGCGGGAGGCCAGCGTGGCGAGGAAATCGTCATAGGTCGAGAAGCCCTCGTTGACGAAGTGGAACTGCTGGTCGGTGCGATGCAGGAAGCCCGCCGCCTCCAGCACGTCCACGTCGCTCTCCTGCGCGAAGGTGACATGCGCGGAAGAGACGCCGAGCTTTTCCGCCACTGCCTTCAATCCCGCGGCGAGCCCGGCCTTGACGGTGCCGGAATGCTGGCCCCTGCTCACCAGCAGGCGAGGGCCGGTGACCGGCGTGAACGGTACCGAGCATTGCAGCTTGGGATAATAACGGCCGCCGGCGCGCTCGAAGGCATCCGACCAGCCGTGATCGAACACATATTCGCCCTGGCTGTGTGACTTGAGATAGCAAGGGACCGCGCCGAGCAGCGTGCCTTGACCATTCTCCAGCCTGAGATGATGACCTTGCCAGCCAGTGCGCCGCACGGCGCAGCCGGAATCCTCGAGTGCGCTCAGGAAAGCATATGAAACGAGGGGGTTATAACCGTTTTCGGCATCACTGCGCGTGGTCCCGGCGAAACCGTCCCACTCTTCGCAGGTGAAGGCGCCGATGCCCGCCGCAATGCGGATCGCATACTCCGCATCAACCGTTTGCCCGTCGCCGTCGTCGCCCTGATCCATGAGGCTTATTTAAGCTCCATCCGGACCGCTACAAGTCACGTTCTAGGCACCCATATCAAGCGACCTTGACCAGATCGGGCTCGAACCCTTCGAACGTCATCTGGTCCGCATATTTGAATGTAAGATCGACCGCCGGCTGGTCATGCACCGTCCAGGTGATGACCGGCATTTTGAGCCGTTCACGGACAAAGCTGACGAATGGATTCGGCAGGTCGCCCGCTGCGTAGGAGGTGAAGGCGATCTGATGCGCCAGCATGGCGAAATGCGCTTCGATCAGCCTGTCGTCCTTGCCATAGGCGGTCAATCCAGCCGGGATGCCCGGCGCATCCCTGGCGAAATCGCGGATCAGCCAGTGGTCGAACGACATGATCGCCACCTTGCCCTTGTAGCGCTTGAGCAGCCTACCGACGCTCGCCACAAGGCCATTGTCGTATCCAGCCACGCCTTTTAGTTCGACCACCAGCGGCACCCGCCCGTCGATCAGATCGAGCGCCTCGCGCAGCGTCGGCACATGATCAGACGTGCCGCCGACCTTGAGCGCTGCCAGTTCGGCCGCCGTGCGCTGCCAGACGAAACCGTCGTGCCCAGTCAGCCGCTGCAAGTCGCCATCATGGATAATGACGGGAACTCCGTCCGACGACAGGTGCACGTCGCATTCGATGGCATAGCCGCGTTCGGCCGCGGCGGCAAAGGCGGAGAGGGTGTTTTCCCAGCGCGTCTTGTTCATGTCGTGAAAGCCGCGATGGGCGACAGGCCGGGCAATCAGCCAGGAAAGGTCGGTCATGTCAGGCTCGCTCATTCGACTTCGAAGATCGCTTCGATTTCCACCGCGGCATTAAGCGGCAGCGAAGCCGTGCCGACAGCGGAACGGGCGTGCTTGCCGCGGTCGCCGAGCGCCGCCACCAGGAAATCGGAGGCGCCGTTGGCGACCAGATGCTGCTCGACGAAATCCGGCGCCGAGGCGACGAAGACGGTGATTTTGACGAGCCGGCGTATCTTCTCGAGATCGCCAAGTGCCGCCTTGGCTTGCGCCAGGATGTTGATCGCGCAGTATTTTGCCGCTTCCTTGCCGGTTGCTGTGTCGACGTCGCGGCCAAGCAGTCCGCTCGCCTGCAGCTTACCGTCCTTGAGCGGCAATTGTCCGGCGGTGAAAAGCAGGTTTCCGGTCCTGCAATGCGGCACGTAGTTGGCGGCAGGCGCCGCGGCCGCGGGAATGGTGACCCCGAGGTCGTTTAGCCGCTTTTCGATTGTTTCACTCATTGCTTTTCCCTATTGCTGGAAGGCGCCGCGTCAGCCGGGCCGAAATTGCTATTTTTGCCTCGCTTCCGCCACGACTTTTTTTAAGCTGGACCATCTTTCCCTGCGGCCTGCCATCAGCCGCGACGATCGGAGCCTCTCATGCGCGCAACGCGCCTTGCATTCCATGCCGTCCTGTTGCCGGTGGTCTTTTCGATAGGTCCCGCTTTCGCCGTGCCGGCGCTGCAGGCGCATCGCGCCGTCTACGACCTTACCCTCAAGAAGGCGGACGACCGCTCCGGGATCACCGGCATTACCGGTCGCATGGTCTACGAATTCAACGGCTCGGCCTGCGAGGGGTATACGGTGAAATTTCGCTTCGTCACCCAGATCGCCACCAGCGACAATACCAAGCTGACCGACCAGCAAACGACGACGTTCGAGGATGCCGAAGGCAAGACCTTCTCGTTCGTGACCAAATCCTTCGTCGATCAGAACCTCGACAAGGAGGTCAAGGGCGTCGCCACGAAGGAAACGAAAGGGCTGAAGGTCGATATCGACAAGCCCGAGAAGAACAGCCTGGAACTTGCCGCCACCCAGTTTCCGACCCAGCACCTGGTCGAATTGATCGACAAGGCCGAGAAGGGTGAAAACTTCTATCAAACCAATCTGTTCGACGGTTCCGAGGATGCCAACAAGGTGATGTCCACCACCGTCGTCGTCGGCAAGAGGACCGATGCCGACAAGGCCGATCCGGAAGCGCCGGCGCTGGCCAAGCTTGCCACCGACAAATACTGGCCGGTCGACATCGCCTATTTCGACGACAGTGCCAAGAACGGAGAAGAGACGCCGGAATACCGGATCAGCTTCAAGCTGCACGAGAACGGCATCACCCGCGATCTAACCATGGACTATGGCGATTTCTCCATGACCGGCAAGCTGGTCAATCTGTCGCTTTTCGACCAGACGAAGGCCTGCCCGACGAAATAAACTTCGATTTGCGTCGACGCAGCGCCGTCGCGGTCCACGGCTTGAAAGCGTCGCGGCGGCTTCTCATCTTCTCGAGGCCGCCGGCCGCTTCATCTTCTGTGCGAATCCCTTCTATCATCGCTCGTCGCCGGTACCGGTCGGCGGAAGAAGGAATGCGGCGAGCCTCATGGCGGTCTATGTCGACGCGGCGATCTGGAAATGGGTTGGCCATCGCTGGTGCCATCTGATGGCCGACGACACCGATGAACTGCATCGTTTCGCCGCGCAACTCGGCATCAAGCGCTCATCCTACCAGGGGCCGCCGAAGACATCGGCGCCGCATTATGACATAACCGGTTTCGAGCGCGACCGCGCGGTGCGGCTCGGTGCCATCGAGTGCAATCGTGAAGAGATCGTCGCGATCTTCCGGCGGGTGAGGGTGCCAAAGGGTAAGATAAAGCGTTGAGGGCACGCGCGGATCGCCGCAGGCGCGCCGCAAGGCGCGTCGGGCTGTCGGTAGCTAATCAAGTTGTCCGGTTTGGTAGCACATGATCTGTCCGCTTCTGTTTTGGCGTCGAAGCGGTTCACGCGGCTTGCCTGATGGGGCAAGTGTCTTCGATTGCGGCGCCGTCAGAGCTGTAGCGAGCGATGCGGCGCGGCCCGTGAAAGATCGCGAGGGTTCCATCCGGGTAGTGCCTGACCTTGACGGTGGCTTTGACGAAGTGATGCCGGATCGGGCTCTGTGGCAGCTGCAATCGCAGCCGCGCGAAGGCGACCGTGTTGTCGCGGGCAACGACGCGCTCCTCCTCGATGCACAGGATCTGGGCCAGTTGTTGCGGGTCTGCGGCGACAAAGGCGCTGTCCTCGACCGCGGCCGGCCTGGCGAAGCGGGCATTGTGAGCTGGTAGGTAGGTCTGTGCGATGAACCGGTTGGCGGCCTCGATGTCGGCAATTCCGGCCAGCGCCAGCTCCCTCGGCAGCCGATCCTGCAAGGTGGAGAACATCCGCTCCGAGCGGCCTCGCGCTTCAGGGGAATAGGCTGGAATATGTTCGATACCCAGCCGCTCGAGCGCCCGGCCGACCTGGGTCAGCCGGCTTTTGTCGACCGCCTCGCCGGCCTTCAGCGTCACGAAATAGTGGCTGCCGCGATCGCTGTAGAGGCTCGATGGCAATCCCTTGGCGACGAATGTCTCCAGAAGGCCCTGAAAGCTCGACGCCGTGCCTTCCTCCTCGATCAGGAAGGCCGAATAGATCGTGCTCGTCGCATCGTCCATCGTCACGATCAGGTCCAGCATCGGCTCACCCGCCAGCCATCGATGACGGCTGCCATCCTGATGCAGCATCATCCCCTCGCAAGGCTTCCTCTCCCGCTTGCGCCGGTGAGCACCGCGCCGCTTGGCCCGTTCCACAAGGCCCGCCGCGTGGAGCTGCGTCTTGATGAAGGTGTAGCCCCAGCTGAAATGGTGATCGCGCAGCAGGTGCTCGTGGAAATGCTTCACATTCCAGCCGAGGTAGCGATGACGGTAAGCTCCAGCATCTCCTCAATCGCTTCCGCCGGCACCCGACGCGTCGAAAGCTTGCCCAAGCGCCGATCCAGCAACCCTGCTTCCCCAGCCTCTTCGTACCGGTCGCGGTAGCGTCGGAATTGCCGCTCCGACATGCCAAGCAACTCCCCTGCCTCCATCATCGAAAGATCGCCACCATTCCAGCGGCTCAATACGTCCCGAAACTTTTGCATTCTCCGGTCCTGTAGCCATGCCGTCCGCTTCATCCCCAGCCTCCATCCGCTGGCGATAAAACCGGACAACTCACGTGCTACCTAATCCGGACAACTCATGTGCTTACGACACAATGCGTCGTTGCGCTTGCGTTTGGAGCACTTCCCCTCTATATGCGCGCTCATTCCACACACGGACTTTGGTGTCTGCCCGGGAGAAATCCGGCTGAAACCTCCGGTGGCATCGAGGACTTCGTCCGAAAATGCCTGTGTCCGTGGAGGCTAACCGGAAAGGAAAATGAGAATGGCTCTGCCTGATTTCAGCATGCGCCAGCTTTTGGAAGCTGGCATTCACTTCGGCCACCAGACCCACCGCTGGAACCCGAAGATGGCGCCCTACATCTACGGCGCCCGCAACAACATCCACATCATCGACCTCAGCCAAACGGTGCCGTTGCTGCACCAGGCGCTGAAGCAGGTTTCCGACACCGTCGCCAAGGGCGGCCGCGTGTTGTTCGTCGGCACCAAGCGCCAGGCGTCCGACATCGTCGCCGATGCCGCGCAGCGTTCGGCCCAATACTATGTCAATTCGCGTTGGCTGGGCGGCATGCTGACCAACTGGAAGACGATCTCGAACTCGATCCAGCGCCTGCGCAAGCTCGACGAGATGCTGGCCGGCGAGGCGCAAGGGTTGACCAAGAAGGAGCGTCTCAACCTCGACCGCGAGCGCGAGAAGCTCGACAAGGCTCTCGGCGGCATCAAGGACATGGGCTCGACGCCCGACCTGATGTTCGTGATCGACACCAACAAGGAAGCGATCGCCATCCTCGAGGCCAAGCGCCTTGGCATTCCGGTCGTCGCCATCATCGATTCGAACTGCGATCCGGACAAGATCGACTTCCCGATCCCCGGCAATGACGACGCCGCGCGCGCCATCCAGCTCTATTGCGACCTCATCGCGAAGGCTGCCATCGACGGCATCGCTCGCCAGCAGGGCGCGCTGGGTGTCGACATCGGCGCTTCGGTGGAAGCTCCGGTCGAACCGGTGCTCGGCGAAACTCCGGCGGCGGAAACTCCGGAAGCGTGATAGCGAAGGCCGGTCACGGCCTTCATCTTTCTAATATTTTGACGCGTTAAACGGACGCACCGTCGAGATTCGATGGTGCGTCGGCGCATTTGAACAAAGAGGCGACAATGAGCATTTCGGCTGCACAGGTCAAAGAACTCCGCGACTTGACCGGCGCGGGCATGATGGACTGCAAGGCGGCGTTGAACGAGACCAACGGCAACATGGAAGAAGCCGTGGACTGGCTGCGCAAGAAGGGTATCTCCAAGGCCGACAAGAAGGCAGGCCGCACCGCGGCCGAGGGCCTGATCGGCGTCGATTCCGGCGTGCGCGAGGCCGCGGTCGTCGAGGTCAATTCCGAGACCGACTTCGTCGCCCGCAACGCCGCCTTCCAGGAGATCGTCGCCAACGTCGCCAAGGTGGCACTGGCCTATGGCACGAGCGAGGCCGTGGCTGCCGCGAAGTACCCGGGTTCGGACAAGTCGGTCACCGACACCATCAAGGACGCCGTCGGTACCATCGGCGAGAACATGGGCTTCCGCCGTTCGGCCAAGCTCACCGTTCCGCACGGCGCCGTCGCGACCTATGTTCACAACGCGGTTGCCGACGGCCTTGGCAAGCTGGGCGTCCTGGTCGCTATCGAGACCACGGGCAACGAGCACGCGACCAATGCATTCGCCCGCCAGGTCGCCATGCATGTCGCCGCCACCAACCCGATGGCACTGACCACCGAGGAACTCGATCCCGCGGCAGTCGAGCGCGAGAAGGCGATCTTCGCCGACCAGGCACGCCAGTCCGGCAAGCCGGAGGCGATCATCGAGAAGATGGTCGAGGGCCGCCTGCGCAAGTTCTACGAGGAAGTCGTGCTTCTGAAGCAGGCCTTCGTGCTCAATCCCGACATCACCGTCGAGAAGGCGCTGAAGGATGCCGAGAAGGAGATCGGCGCTCCGGCCAAGATCTCGGCCTATCTGCGTTTCGCGCTCGGCGAAGGCATCGAGAAGGAAGCGACCGATTTCGCGGCGGAAGTCGCGGCGGCGGTCAAGAAATAGCCCGAAGAACAAGTAAGGCTAAACGGCTCAGGCAACTCGGCCGGGTGTCCGCATGGATGCCCGGCCGATTTCTTGTGCGGCGTCGATGAAGGCCCTCAGCTTCGGCGCCATCGAAGCCCGGCGCGGAAAGTAAAGGAAAAGGCCGGGCTCCTCGATTGCCGTCTTTGGCAGGACCTGGACGAGGCGTCCTGCGGCAAGATCGGCGCGTACAAGCGGCTCGAACACATAGGCGAGCCCGACCCCTGCAAGCGCAAGATCGATCGCCGCCAGCGAATCGGTCACGACGGCCGTGCCACGCGTCTCGACGACGACCTCCTTGCCATTGTCGTTCAGATCCCAGCGATAGAACGCGCCGGAGCGGAGAAGCCTGTAGCCTATGCAATTATGGTTCGCGAGGTCGGCCACGTCGCAGGGACGGCCGTGCCTTCCGATATAGTCCGGCGAGGCGACGAGCACGGCCTTGAAGGGCTGCGTCAGCCGTATGGCGGTCATGTCCTGCGCGATCATCTCGCCCAGCCTAATGCCGGCGTCAAAACCTTCCCCGACAATATCGACCAGGGCTTGATCGGCGAAAACCTCGACCGTCACATCCGGATAGCGATCGGCCATGGCTGCGATCACAGGCGTCACCGCCAAAGGGATCGCGATGTTGGAGGCATTGATCCTGAGCAGGCCAGAGGGCCGCCCCTTGACGCCGCGGATGCGGTCCATCCGCTCCGCGATGTCCTGGAGGGCAGGGCCCGTTGTCTCCACCAGTGCCTTGCCGGCTTCGGTCAGCGAGACGCTACGTGTCGTGCGCGCAAACAGCGGCTGGCCGATGCGCTCTTCCACCAGCCGCACAGCATGGCTGACCGCCGACGGGCTCATGCCGAGCTCGGCCGCGGCAAGCGCGAAGCCGCCGCGTCGCGCCACGGCAACGATGACGGGCAGGTGGGTAAGCAGGTCCCGGTCCATTCATGAATGATATCGCATAGTCTTTGCGAACAATGCAATCTTATCGATGGCGGCCCGTTGACCCACATTGTCCTCGACACAGCGGGCGGGCTGATTTCCTGGAGACGAGACATGAACGCTTTGAAACACGTGACCTTCGCCGCAGGATTGGCGCTGGCGCCGATCGATGCCGGTGGCGCCGAACCGGCCAGATGGCAGGTGCTTGCCGACGAGCGCGCGGTCATCCGCATCGCCGATGCCATCGACCGCGCCGTCGATGCACAGGACTGGAAACTTGCCCGCAGCTATTTCGCGGATCGGGTTACCGCAGATTTCAGCAGCCTGTCCGGACAGCCGGCGGCCAACATTGCCTCCGACGACCTGATCGGCGCCTGGGCCGGCAACCTCAAGGGCAGCAAGACCAGCCTGCATCTGCGCACCAATCACCAGGTCGTTCTCGAAGCGGACACGGCGACCGTCCTGTCGAACGGCTATGCCTGGAACCGGATGGAAGGCAATGGCGACCCGCTTTGGGAAGTCTGGGGCACATATGAGCACCACCTGACCCGCTCCGGCGCGGGTTGGAAGGTCGACGGCTTCACCTTCCGCGTGACCCATGAGCGCGGCAATCCCTGGGTCAAGACGACACCCGGCCAATAACCCAACATCAAACTCGATCGGAGAATATCATGACCATGAACTACTACACGCTTGGCAACAGCGGCTTGCGCGTCAGCCGGTTGGCGCTTGGCACCATGACCTTCGGCACCGAATTAGGCTGGGGCACTGATAGGGATACAGCCCGCGCAATCTTCGACGAATATGTCGAGGCGGGCGGCAATTTCTTCGACACGGCCGATCTCTATACCGGCGGCACCGCCGAGACCTGGCTCGGCGAATTCGTCGCCGAGCGCGGATTGCGCGACAAGGCGGTGATCGCCACTAAATTCACCTTCAATTCAGAACCCGGCAATCCGAACGCCGGCGGCAATGGCCGCAAGAACATCATGCGCGCCGTGGACGCCTCTCTGAAGCGGCTCGGAACCGACTATATCGACCTCTATCTCATGCATGTGTGGGACAGGCTGACGCCGGCCGAGGAGGTGCTGCGCACGCTGGACGACCTGGTGCGCGCGGGCAAGGTACGCCACGTCGGCCTTTCCGATGTGCCGGCCTGGTATGCGGGGCGGGCGCAGGCGATCGCAGAATTGCGCGGCTATGAGCCGATCTCGGCCCTGCAGCTCGAATATTCGCTGGCCGAACGCTCGATCGAGCATGAGTTCGTGCCTTTCGCCACGCATCATGGCGCCGGCGTCATGGTTTGGAGCCCGCTGGCCAGCGGCTTGCTCAGCGGCAAATATCGCCCGACGCAAGCCGGCAATGCCGGCCGGCTCGACGGTTTCCGCAACACCACGCATCCGAGCTTCCGGAAATTCAGCGACCGCAATTGGGCGATCGTGGCCGAGCTCGAAAAGGTGGCCGCCGAACTCGGCCGCAGCATGGCCCAGGTGGCGCTCAACTGGGTGGCGACGCAGCCCGGCGTCGCAACCGTCATCCTGGGCGCGACCAAGCTCGCGCAACTGCAGGACAACCTCGCGGCGCTGGATTTTTCGATTGCCCCCGAACTCCGCAAGCGGCTGGATTCGGTGAGCAGCATGCCGGCGCCGTTCCCGCATTCCTATTTCGGGCCCGAGATCCAGGTCAGGGTGGCCGGCGGTGTCGTGACCGGCGACAAGCCCTCCGGCTATTCGCCGCAGGTTCTGGTGGAAGGCGAGGCGGTCAGCATCAGCAGCAACTGATCGAAAAAGCCTGGGATTTTGCGCAAGGGCGCGGCGTGACATCGCCGCGCCCTTCGTGTATCGGGTCGAACCATCATGCCAGCGCCGCCAGGCGAAGCGGGGCAGTTTCGCCTCCTGATTTGCCGCGCCGAGATTTTCGAGGACCAGATGACGGTGAAGCCCCTCTACCGACGTGTCTTGCTGAAAGCGTCTGGTGAAGCGTTGATGGGCGAACAGCATTTCGGCATCGACGTCTCGGTCGTCGACCGCATCGCCGGCGACATCGCCGAAGCCCGCGCGCTCGGCATCGAGGTTGGCGTCGTCATCGGCGGCGGCAATATCTTTCGCGGTGTGGCGGTTGCCTCCAAGGGTGGCGACCGCGTCACCGGCGACCATATGGGTATGCTCGCCACCGTCATCAATTCGCTGGCGCTGCGCACCTCGCTGAACAAGATCGGCGTCGATGCGGTGGTTCTTTCCGCGATCGCCATGCCTGAGCTTTGCGAGAGCTTTTCGCAGCGCCAGGCAACCGCCTACATGAACCAGGGCAAGGTGGTGATCTTTGCCGGCGGCACCGGCAATCCGTTCTTCACCACTGATTCGGCCGCAGCACTTCGCGCCGCTGAAATCGGCGCCGACGCGCTGTTCAAGGGCACACAGGTCGACGGCGTCTATTCTGCCGACCCGAAGAAGGACCCGAACGCGACGCGTTTCGAGCGCATCAGCCATGCCGAAGTGATAAATCGCGGCCTTTCCATCATGGATACGGCAGCGATTGCACTTGCGCGCGAAAACAACATTCCGATAATCGTCTATTCGATCCACGAAAAAGGTGGTTTCGGCGATATTCTAAGGGGCGGCGGCCGCTGCACGGTCGTCGCGGACGATTGATCCGGGGCCTGATCGCGGAAAAGGCGAAAACCGGTTTCGAAATCAGGCTCGAACACGGGGCCTTGCCCCGAAAGCAGTGAACCCGCGTCAGACGGGTCGAGGAGACTAAGATGAGTGGTGAGTACGACGATCTCAAGCGGCGCATGGATGGGGCAATCGCCGCGTTCAAGCATGACCTGGCTTCGCTGCGGACCGGTCGCGCTTCCAGCAACCTGCTCGACGCTATCCAGGTGCAGGCCTATGGCACCAGCATGCCGATCAACCAGGTGGCCAATGTCACGGTGCCTGAGCCGCGCATGATTTCGGTGTCGGTCTGGGACAAGTCGATGGTGGGCGCGGTCGATCGCGCCATCCGCGAATCCAATCTGGGCTTCAACCCTATCGTGGACGGCACCAATCTCAGGATTCCGCTTCCGGAACTCAACGAGCAGCGCCGTAAGGAACTCGTCAAGATCTCGCATGGCTACGCCGAGAACGCCCGTGTCGCAGCGCGCCATGTGCGCCGCGACGGCATGGACTTCCTGAAGAAGGCGGAGAAGGACGGCGTCATCAGCGAGGACGATCAGCGCAAGCGCTCCGACCAGGTCCAGAAGCTTACCGACGAAACGATCAGCACCATCGACCACCTGCTTTCCGACAAGGAAGCTGAAATCATGCAGGTTTAGGGTCTGGCCGGCGGCTGGCCCGAAAGCGAGATCATGGCAACGCCCGCGCATGTCGCGATCATCATGGATGGAAACGGACGCTGGGCCAAGGCGCGCGGCATGCCGCGGCTCGCCGGCCATCGCGCGGGCGTAGAAGCACTGCGCAAGACGGTGCGCGCCGCGCCCGATCTCGGCATTTCCTACCTGACTGTCTATGCCTTCTCTTCGGAAAACTGGTCGCGGCCGAAATCCGAAGTCAGCGACCTGATGGGCCTGTTGAAGCTGTTCATTCGCCGCGATCTCGCCGAACTGCACCGCAGCGGCGTGCGCGTCAGGATCATCGGCGACAGGGCAGGGCTGCAGCCCGATATCAGGCTCCTGCTCGAAGAAGCCGAAGCGCTGACGTCGGCCAACGAGGCGCTGACGCTGATCATCGCCTTCAACTACGGCGGACGCGACGAGATCGTGCGCACGGCGCGCAAGCTTGCCTCGGCCGTCGCGCGCGGCGAGCTCGACAGCGAGGCGATCACCGCCGAATCCTTTGCCGGCTGCCTCGACACGCAAGGCGTTCCCGATCCCGAACTGGTCATACGCACCAGCGGTGAGCTTCGCCTTTCCAATTTTCTTCTGTGGCAGGCTGCCTATAGCGAGCTTGTGTTCCTGCCCTGCTATTGGCCCGATTTCAGCCGAGAGCATCTAGCCGAGGCCTTGCGCGAGTTCGCCGGGCGCGAACGCCGTTTTGGCGGGCTGGATCCGCAAGATGTCGCTTCGCGGCCGGCCGCGGGATGAGCAATCTCCAGCTTCGCGTTCTTTCGGCGGTCGTGCTTGCCATCGCGACGCTTGGCCTGACCTGGTTCGGCGGCCTGCCGTTCCGGCTGCTTTCAGCCGCGATTTCGGCGGTGATCTTCTACGAATGGACGCGCATGTCTCGCCCTTCCGGGACGACCGGGCTCGGTTTTTTGCCGGAAGCGCTGCTGCTGGTGTTTCTCGGCGCCCTGATCACCGGCCTGCCTGCCTTGTGGCTGCTGCTTCTAGTGGCTGCACTGGTCGCCGTCACGGCCATCGCCGCCCAACTGCGCGGGGCCGGGCAGTGGGATGCCTCCGGCCTTGCCTATGCAGCCGTCTCGGGTCTTTCCCTT
The DNA here is from genome assembly GCF_020165355.1 of Mesorhizobium sp. BR1-1-6. Classification (NCBI taxonomy): domain Bacteria; kingdom Pseudomonadati; phylum Pseudomonadota; class Alphaproteobacteria; order Hyphomicrobiales; family Phyllobacteriaceae; genus Mesorhizobium; species Mesorhizobium sp. BR1-1-6. The sequence goes on from NZ_JAIUHZ010000010.1 coordinate 62,867, forward strand.
GCGCTTCTGCGTGACGGCGACCATTCCGGCCTCGTCGCCATCCTGTTCCTGTTCGCGGTGGTCTGGGCGACCGACATCTTTGCCTATTTCGTCGGCCGGGCCGTCGGTGGCCCGAGGCTGGCGCCGTCCATCTCTCCCGGCAAGACGCGAAGTGGCGCGCTCGGCGGCGCCGTGGGCGGGGTCGTTGCGGGGCTCATCCTGGCCGTCGCCGCCGGTGCGGGCAACCTGCCAATGCTCGGTCTCGTCGCGCTCGCGCTTTCAATCGTCTCCCAGGCTGGCGACCTCCTGGAATCCTGGGTCAAGCGCCGCCACGGCCGCAAGGATTCGGGCGCGCTCATTCCGGGCCATGGCGGCGTCATGGACCGTGTCGACGGGCTTGTCGCGGCGGCTTTCGCCCTATACGTCATCGGCTGGATTTCGGCGGGCGCCGATCAGCCGGCACAGGGGCTGTTTCCCATTTGAACGGCATCGTTCCACGATCGATGCGGGCGCGCCTTGGATTCGCCTGGATTGATGTCACAGTCGCGGCGCAACGGTGTCGCGGAAGAACTGAGGATTTGAGTTGAACGAGATTCTTCACGCGATCTTCGGCATGGAAGGCTTCCTTCTCGGCACGCTCGTGCCCTTCCTGTTCGTGCTGACCGTGGTCGTGTTCGTCCACGAGATGGGCCACTATCTCGTTGGCCGCTGGTGCGGCATCGGCGTCAGGGCCTTTTCGATCGGTTTCGGCCCGGAACTCTTCGGCTTCAACGACAGGCACGGCACGCGCTGGAAGCTCTGCGCCATACCGCTTGGCGGCTATGTCAAATTCGTCGGCGACATGAACGCCACCTCCAGCCAGCCGTCGACGGAAGAGATCGAAACGCTGACCGACGAGGAACGCAAGGTCGCCTTTCACACCCAGCCGATCTGGAAGCGGGCGGCGACGGTGGTGGCCGGGCCGCTGTTCAATTTCCTGCTGACGATCGTCGTCTTTTCGGTGCTGTTTTCAGCCTATGGCCGCTATGTCGCGGAACCCATGGTGGCCGAGGTGACCGCCGGCAGCCCGGCGGCGAAAGCCGGCATCCTGCCCGGCGACCGATTCGTCAGCGTCGACGGCAGCAAGATCGAAACCTTCGGTGACGTCCAACGCCTGGTTTCGGGCCGGGCCGGCGACAGCATCACCTTCGTCATGCTGCGCGACGGCAAGGAAGTGACCGTGACCGCCACGCCGCAGCTGATGGAGCAGCAGGACGCGCTCGGCAACAAGGTCAAGGTGGCCGTGATCGGCGTCGTCAACAACCAGGAACTCGGCCAGCCCAGGCTGATCACCTACAGCCCCGCCGGCGCGTTGGCCGCGGCGGTGGAGGAAACCGGGCACGTCATCCAGCGCACCGGCCAGTTCCTGCAGCGTTTCGTCGTCGGGCGCGAGGACAAGTGCCAGCTCGGCGGCCCGGTGAAGATCGCGGACATGGCCGGCAAGGCGGCGAAGCTCGGCTTCGAATGGCTCGTGCAGCTCGTTGCGCTGCTGTCCGTGGGCATCGGCATCCTCAATCTTTTGCCGATTCCCCCCCTCGACGGCGGCCATCTCCTGTTCTACGGCGTGGAGGCCGTCATCCGCCGGCCGGTGTCGGAACGGATGATGGAAATGGCCTATCGGGCCGGTCTGCTTCTGGTTTTGGGCTTCATGGGTTTCGTATTCTGGAACGATCTGTTTGGATGCTGAAATCATGAAGAAATTTGGCTTCGGGATGGTCGATGTTGAGACGCCGTTTACCATGCACGGGGATATGAGTGACGCGAAAGCCACGCACCAGGGTTAAGTAAATACAAATTAACCAGAAGCCTTGCGTGTAGGGAAAATCCGGTTAATACGGTACGAGAAATTACCGCACGTCCGGTTTTCTCGCCGTGGGGACTACGAGAAAAGGTTATTAAGCCCGATGAAGGCAGCATCCAAGTTTTTGAGCGCCGCTTCCGCGGCAGCCCTGTCCGCGGCTTTGGTCGTGCCAGGTGCGCTCGCAGTGCAGTTCGTTGCCACATCGGCGGCCGAAGCCGCTGTCGTCAGCAGGGTGGAGGTGAGCGGCAACCAACGTGTCGACGCCGATACCATCCGCAATTACATCACCATCAAGCCGGGCAAATCCTTCTCCAGCTCCGACATCGACAGCGCGGTCAAGGCGCTCTTCGGAACCGGGTTGTTCTCGGATGTGCAGATCAATCAGGTCGGTTCGACGTTGGTGGTCAAGGTTTCCGAGTACCAGGTCGTCAACCAGGTGCTGTTCCAGGGCAACAAGAAGCTCAAGGACAACGCGCTTGCGGCTGCCGTGCAGTTGAAGCCGCGCGGCACGTTCTCGCAGGCGGCGCTCGACGCCGATGTAGAGTCGGTCAAGGCCGCCTACAGGCGTATCGGCCGTGACGATGCCGCCGTGACCACCGAGGTCATGCAGCTCGGCGACAACCGCGTGAACGTGGTCTTCCATGTCAATGAAGGTGATCGCACGCAGATCGCGGCGATCAATTTCGTCGGCAACAGCGCTTATTCGAGCCGCCGCCTGTCAGATGTGATCACGACCAAGCGCTCGTCCTGGGTTTCGTTCATCCTGCGCGACGACGTCTATGACGACGACAAGCTGCGCGCCGACCAGGAGCTGCTGCGGCGCTTCTACTACAATCACGGCTATGCCGACTTCCAGGTCGTGTCCGCTGTCGGCGAACTCGACAACGCGACCAACAAGTACACGGTCACCATAACCGTCCAGGAAGGCGAGCGTTATACGTTCGGCGACATCAGCGTCGAAAGCACGATTCCGGAAGTCGACTCGAAGGCGCTGGAATCGGTGGTCGAGACCCACAAGGGCGACGTCTACAACGCCAAGAACGTCGAGGACACCATCATTGCCCTGACTGAGAAGGTGGCCGGCTCCGGCTACGCCTTCGCGCAGGTCACGCCGCGTGGCGACCGCAATTTCGAGAATCATACGATTTCGGTGGTCTACACCATCGACCAGGGCACCAAGGCCTATGTCGAGCGCATCGAGATCCGCGGCAATGACCGCACGCGCGACTATGTCATCCGCCGCGAGTTCGACGTCAGCGAAGGCGACGCGTTCAACCAGGTGCTGATCCAGCGCGCGAAGAAGCGGCTGGAAGATCTCAATTACTTTGACAAAGTCGAGGTTTCGACGGTCCCCGGGTCGGCGCCGGACCAGGTCGTGCTGGTGGTCGACGTGGTCGAAAAGTCGACCGGTGAGTTCTCGGTCGGCGCCGGCTATTCGACCGGTGGCGATACCGCCGGTCCGTCCGTCGAAGGATCGATCACCGAGCGCAACTTCCTCGGCCGCGGCCAGTTCATCAAGGTGTCGGCGGGTGGCGGCAAGAACTCGCGCGATTACAGCCTTTCGTTCACCGAGCCCTATTTCCTCGGGCGCCGTATCGCCGCCGGCTTCGATATCTACAAGCGGACCAGGGAATACGACGACTACGACAGCGATACTGTGGGCGCGACGGTGCGCTTCGGCCTGCCGATCACCGACAGCATCTCGACCCAGCTGGCCTACAATATCTCCCGGGAGAAGTATGAGGTAGACGACGGTTGCGATGCCACCGATGTAGATCCCAGCGGCACCTGCGATATTTCCCGGGCGGTGTTGGATGGCATCGAGCAAAGCCCTTGGATCAAGTCGTCAGTCAGTCTGGGACTGGTCTACAACACCATCGACGACATGAAGAACCCGCATGAGGGTATCTATGCCACCTCCACCGTGGAAGTGGCCGGCCTCGGTGGCGATGCAAAGTTCGTCAAGGTGACGGGACGCGGCAGCGTCTATCAGACGCTGTCCGAGCAGCTCGACCTGGTTGGCCTTCTTTCGGGCGGCGCCGGCCATGTCGAAGGCTACGGCGGCGACGGCGATCTGCGCATCTTCGATCACTTCCAGAGCACCGATCGCATGATCCGCGGTTTCGCTTATGGCGGCATCGGTCCAGTCGACAGCGACGGTGCGGGTGACCACCTTGGCGGCACCACTTATTTCAACGCGTCGGCAGAGGCTCAATTCCCGCTTCCGGTTGTTCCAGAAAGCTTCGGCCTGCGCGGCGCGGTCTTTGCGGACGCAGCAACACTCTATGGCAGCAAGGTTGCCAATGATTTGGTTGACCAATCATCCGTGGGCATGAAATGGCGCGCCTCGGTCGGTGTCGGCCTGATGTGGGCTTCGCCGTTCGGCCCGATCCGTATCGACTATGCGATCCCGGTCAAGAAAGAAGCAAGGGACGACGTGCAGGAATTCAACTTCGGCATATCGACCCGCTTCTGACCGGCGGATGACGATGCTCCCGGATCGTTGAGGTCCGGGAGAAAATGTTCCGATCTAGCTGGATATAGCTTCTGGAATGACCGATCCGGTGTTCTTCGCGCCATCACGCCGGTATACGGCGGGCGAAGTCGCGAATCTGACCGGCTCGGTGCTTGTCGATTCCGGCCAGTCCGGCGTTTTCATCGACGCGCTGGCGCCGGCCAACGAAGGCGGCGAGAATGCACTCGTTTTCGTCGATGGCAAACGCAATTCCTCGCTGATGCCGTCGCTGCGGGCGGCTGCGGTGCTGTGTCCTGCGGAGTTCGCCGGCAAGGCGCCTGCCGCCATCGCCGTCCTTGTGCATCCCCGTCCGCAACAGGCATTCGCGCTGGTCGGACGACTGCTGTTTCCGACGGCGGCGACCCCGGGGCCAATGACCGGTGAAACCGGTATCTCGCCGCATGCCCATATCGATCCGAGCGCACATGTCGAGGAAGGTGCCGTCGTCGAAGCCGGCGCGGTGATCGGTCCTGCGGTGTCCATAGGCGCCGGCACCGTCATCGCGCCTCACGCCGTCGTCGGCCGTTCCTGCCAGATCGGGCGTGACGGCTATATCGGCCCGGGCGCCAGCGTCCAATATGCCTTGATCGGCAACCGCGTCATCATCCATGGCGGCGCCCGGATCGGCCAGGACGGCTTTGGCTTCGTTGCCGGCGCCAAGGGGCCGGAACGTGTTCCGCAGATCGGCCGCGTCATCATCCAGGACGACGTCGAGATCGGTTCCAATTCCACGGTCGACCGCGGCGCCATGTCCGATACGATCATCGGCCAGGGCACCAAGATCGACAATCTCGTGCAGATCGCGCATAACGTCCGCATCGGCCGCAACTGCATCGTGGCCGGACTTTCGGGTATCTCCGGTTCCGTCGTCGTGGGCGACAATGTCACCATGGGCGGCGGCGTCGGGCTTGCGGATCACCTGACCATAGGGTCGGGCGCGAAGCTTGCCGCGAGAAGCGGATTCATGAGCAATGTGCCCGCGGGCGAGATCTGGGGCGGCTATCCGGCACAGCCGATGGCGGAAGCCATGCGCGAGATAGCCATGCTGCGCAAGCTCGCCAGGACCCGCAAACAGGGCGAGGGGAGCAATGGCTGACATCACCGGGACGACGCTGGAAGCAGTCGACATATTGGGGCTGATGAAGCTCCTGCCGCATCGCTATCCGTTCCTGATGATCGACCGCATCGTCGACATTGATGGCGACGAATCCGCCACCGGCATCAAGAACGTGACCATAAACGAGCCGCATTTTCAGGGTCACTTCCCCGAGCAGCCGGTCATGCCGGGCGTGCTCATCGTCGAGGCGATGGCACAGACTGCCGGGGCCATCTGCATCCGCAGTCTTCGCACTGAAAAGCCGTCGCTGGTCTATTTCCTGACCATCGACAACGCCAAGTTCCGCAAACCGGTCGTTCCCGGCGATCAGTTGAAGATCCATGTCAAGAAAATCAAGAAACGCGGCAACCTGCTCAAATTCGCCTGTGAAGCCCTGGTCGACGGCAACAAGGCCGCCGAGGCTGAGATCTCAGCCATGATGGTCACCGGCGACTGACAATCGAATGCTTATGAAAATCAAGACATCCATCCATCCTTCCTCCGTCGTGGAGGAAGGCGCTCAAATCGGCCAAGGCGTCCGCATAGGACCGCTCTGTTATGTCGGCGCAGATGCCGTGATTGGCGACGGCGTTGAACTGGTCAGCCATGTCTCGGTGATAGGCGCGACGACGATCGGCGCGTCGACCAAGGTCTATCCGATGGCGATACTGGGCGGGCCGCCGCAGAACACCAAGCACAAGGGCGGCCGCACCACGCTCGTCATCGGCGAGAACTGCACGATCCGCGAAGGCGTCACCATGCATGTCGGCACCGATACCAGCCGCGGCGAAACGACGGTCGGCGACAATGGGAATTTTCTCGCCTACGCCCACATCGCCCATGACTGCGTCGTCGGCAAGAACGCCACCTTCGCCAACGGCGCGACGCTGGGCGGACACTGCGAAATCGGCGACAACGTCTATATCGGCGGTCTCAGCGCCGTTCATCAATTCGTGCGGGTAGGCGACAACGCTTTTCTTGGCGGGTGCTCGGCTTTTGTGGGTGATGTCATTCCCTATGCCATGGCGGCGGGAAATCGGGCCAGCCTGCGCGGCCTCAACATCATCGGGCTCAAGCGCTCCGGTCTGCCAAGATCCGAGATCTATCTGCTGCGCAGGGTCTATAAGACAATATTCGACCGCTCGCGCACCGTTGGCGAGAACATCGAATTCGCCAAGGCGGAATTCGCCACGTCACCGACCGCCATGAAGATCATCGATTTCATCTCCAGTCGCGGCAAGCGGCACTATGCTGTGCCATCGCTCAAGGGGAGCGATGGCGATGACGGCGATGACGAAGACTGAGGCGGCGGCAGCGGATTTCGTTCTCTCGCCGGGGGCCAGGGTCGGCATCATCGCCGGTGGCGGCAGCCTGCCGGTGGAAGTCGCTCAAGGCCTGGCCGCGCATGGCTACCCGCCCTTCATCCTCTTGATGGAAGGTGAGGCCGACCGCCGGCAGGAGTTGCTCCGATACGAACACGACAGCCTCGCCCTTGAGCAGATCGGTTCACTGGTGGCGACGCTGAAGCGCCACGGCATCACTCATGTGGTCCTTGCCGGCGAAATCAGACGCAGGCCCCGGCTGACCGACATCCGTCCTAGCCTCGGCTTGCTGGCGATCGTGCCGTCGGTGATCATGGCGCTGGCGCGCGGCGATGACGGACTTTTGAAGGTGGTGACACGCGGCCTGGAGAAGCGGGGCATCAAAGTGGTCGGCGCGCATGAAGTCGTTCCCGAACTGGCCGCCGGCGAAGGCACGCTGACCGCTGCGAAACCAAAGCAATCGGACTGGCGCGACATCGAGGCGGCCAGGCTGGCCGCCAAGGCCATCGGCGCGCTTGATATCGGGCAGGCGGCGATTGCGATCGGAGGCCGGGCCATCGCGCTGGAAGGCATCGAAGGCACGAGCGGCCTGCTCGAAAGAGCGCGCGCGCTGCGCGGCCATGGCAGGCTTGCCGGAAAGACCCGCGGAGTGCTGGTCAAATGCGCCAAACCCGGCCAGGAGCTGCGGGCCGACCTGCCGTCGATAGGGCCGCAAACGGTGGAAGCAGCGTATGCGGCGGGGCTTGCCGGCATTGCCGTCGAAGCGGGGCGCTCGCTGATCCTGGAAGGGCCGGCAACGCTGTCGCGGGCGAACGCGCTCGGTCTGTTCATCGTCGGCCTGCCAGCGGCGGAGCCGGCGCATGGCTGACAAGGCGCTGAAGATCGCAATCGTGGCCGGCGAGGAATCCGGCGACCTGCTTGGCGCCGACATCGTGCGCTCGATCAAGCAGTCGACGGGGCGCGAGGTGCAGATCGTCGGTCTCGGCGGCCGCCATCTGCAGGCGCTCGGGCTGGTTTCGCCGTTCGACGCCGGAGAGATCGCCCTCATGGGCTTCAGCGCCATCTTGCGTGACCTGCCGCGGCTGATGCGGCGGATCGGCCAGCTGGCCAGCACGGTCGCGGATGCGAAGCCCGACTGCCTCATCACCATCGACAGCCCCGACTTTTCGCTGCGCGTGGCCAGGAAAGTGCGCGCGGCCAACCCGTCCATCCCGATTATCCACTATGTCTGTCCCAGCGTCTGGGCATGGCGGCCGGGCAGGGCGGTGGCGATGAAGCCCTATGTCGACCACATCCTCTGCATCCTGCCGTTCGAGGTGAAGGAGCTAGGCAGGCTCGGCGGACCGCCAGGGACCTATGTCGGACATCGCCTCACCCATGACGCGGGCGTGCTCTCGGCAGCCAGGACGCAGGCCCAACCGCGGGATCTTTCGCCGGATCGCCTGAAGACGCTGCTCGTCCTGCCCGGCTCGCGACGCAGCGAAGTGCGGCGGCTGCTCGAGCCGTTTGGGGAGACCGTGTCGATGCTGCGGGCACGCGGGCATCGCCTGCGGCTGATGTTGCCGACCGTGCCGCATGTCGCCGATGTCGTGCGCTCGGCGGTCGCTCGCTGGGACGAGAAGCCCGAGATCATCCTCGACCCTGAGCGAAAGTGGCAGGCCTTCGGCAAGGCTGACGCGGCGCTGATCGCGTCCGGCACGGTTTCGCTTGAACTGGCGCTGTCCGATGTGCCGATGATCTCCTGCTACCGGCTTGACCCTGTTGCGCGCATCGTGGCGCCATATCTCGTTTCGGTCTGGTCGGCGCTGCTACCCAATCTGATATCGGATCGGGCGCTGATCCCGGAATTCTACAACGAGTATGTCAAGCCGAACAATCTGGCCCGCCAACTCGAAGCGCTGTTCGCCGACACAGGCATGCGCAGATGGCAGAAGGACGGGTTCGCCGAGATCGCGCGGCGCATGACAACCGCCAAGCCGTCAGGCGACATCGCCGCGCAAGTGGTGATGGGGTATATCAAGAGAGTGAGTAGTGAGTAGTGAGTAGGATTACCGCTCTTTCCCTACTGACTACTGACTACTCACTTATTCACTTCTTCCTTTTTACCGCTTCGCGATCGGCACATAGTCTCGCTCCGGCGCGCCGGTGTAGAGCTGGCGGGGGCGGCCGATCTTCTGGCGCGGATCCTCGATCATCTCCTTCCACTGCGCGATCCAGCCGACGGTGCGGGCGACGGCGAACAGCACGGTGAACATGGTGGTGGGGAAGCCCAGCGCCTTCAGCGTGATGCCGGAGTAGAAGTCGACATTGGGGTAGAGCTTCTTCTCGATGAAATAGGGATCGGTGAGTGCGATCTTCTCCAGTTCCATGGCGATGTCGAGCAGCGGATCGTCCTTGATGCCGAGTTCGCCCAGCACCTCATGCGCGGTCTTTTGCATGATCTTGGCGCGCGGATCGTAGTTCTTGTAGACGCGGTGGCCAAAGCCCATCAGCCGGAACGGATCGTCCTTGTCCTTGGCGCGGGCGATGAATTCCGGAATATGATCGACATGGCCGATCTCGCCGAGCATGTTCAGCGCCGCTTCGTTGGCGCCGCCATGCGCCGGGCCCCACAGGCAGGCGATGCCGGCGGCGATGCAGGCGAACGGATTGGCGCCAGACGAGCCGGCGAGCCGCACGGTAGAGGTCGAGGCGTTCTGCTCATGATCGGCGTGCAGGATGAAGATGCGCTCCATGGCGCGCGCCAGGACCGGGTTGATCTTGTATTCCTCGCATGGCACGGCAAAGCACATGTGCAGGAAGTTGGCGGCGAAATTCAGTTCGTTCTTCGGGTAAATGAAGGGCTGGCCGATATGGTATTTGTAGGCCATGGCCGCGATCGTCGGCATCTTGGCGATCAACCGCATCGACGCCACCATGCGCTGGTAAGGATCCGAGATGTCGGTGGAGTCGTGATAGAAGGCCGACAGCGCGCCGACCACGCCGCACATCACCGCCATCGGATGCGCGTCGCGGCGGAAGCCGGTGAAGAAGCGCGACATCTGCTCATGCACCATGGTGTGGCGCGTCACGCGGTAATCGAAATCGTCCTTCTGCGCCTTGGTCGGCAGTTCGCCGTAGAGCAGGAGATAGCAGACTTCCAGGAAGTCGCCATGTTCGGCCAACTGGTCGATCGGATAGCCGCGATGCAGGAGAATGCCGGCGTCGCCATCGATGAACGTGATCTCGGACTCGCAGCTTGCCGTCGAGGTGAAGCCGGGATCGTAGGTGAAGGCGCCGGTGGTGCTGTACAGCGTGGCGATGTCGATGACGTCAGGCCCGACTGAACCACTTCGCACCTTGAATTCGTGCGTCTTGCCGGCGAATTCCAGCTTTGCCGTGGCTTCCTGGGTCTTGCCGCCCAGTTCCCGTCTTGTCGCAGCTTCGGTCATTGCAAACTCCTTCTTGTTTCCTCATGCCGGCAAAGGCAAATTCTGCAAAGCGACACGTCGAAGTCACCGAATGCGCGTATTCGCGACCGCATTTTAGGAAGTGCGTGCCAGATTGGGCCAAGGCTCAATGTTGCACTGCGAAACGCGCCTTTCAATGCCAATCTTCTTGGGCCAGATTGCTCCTAATCGATTTGATCGGCGATGCGCGCCAGGCTCTCCTCGCGACCAAGCACGGCGAGAACGTCGAACACGCCGGGCGAGGTGCTCTTGCCTGTCAAGGCGGCGCGCAAGGGCTGGGCGACGGCGCCGAGCTTGTAGCCGCCGGCCGTCGCATAGTCGCGGATCGCGGCTTCAGCCGAGGCCGCCGTCCAGTCGCCTGAAACCGCCTCGAGCGCGTCGTGAGCGCCACGCAGGACCTTGCGCGCATCGTCATTGAGCAGCAGGGCTGCCTTCTCATCGATCGGCAACGGCCGCGCGGCAAACAGGAAGGCAGCGCCATCGACGAGTTCGACCAGCGTCTTGGCGCGCTCCTTCAGGCCCGGCAGCGCTGCCAGCAACTGCGCCCTGTTCTTGTCGTCGAGGCGTGCGGCCATCGCCGGGCCGCCCTCGAGATAGGGCAAGGTGGCAATGAAGATATCGAACAGCTCGGCATCGCCCATGCGGCGCATATGGACGCCGTTCAGCGCCTCCAGCTTGGCGAAATCGAAGCGGGCGGCGCCCTTGTTCACATCGCCGATGTCGAACCATGCGATCATGTCCTGGATCGACATGATCTCGTCGTCGCCGTGGCTCCAGCCGAGCCGAGCCAGGTAGTTGAGCAGCGCTTCGGGCAGGTAGCCCATGGCGCGGTAGGCCTCCACGCCCAGCGCGCCGTGCCGCTTCGACAGCTTGGCGCCGTCGGCGCCGTGGATCAGCGGTATGTGCGACATTGAAGGCACATCCCAGCCCATGGCGTTGTAGATCACGGTCTGGCGGGCGGCATTGGTCAGGTGGTCGTCGCCACGGATGATGTGGGTGACGCCCATGTCGTGATCGTCAACGACGACGGCATGCATGTAGGTCGGATTGCCGTCCGAGCGCAGGATGATGAAGTCGTCCAGATCCTTGTTGGGAAAGCGCACGTCGCCCTGGACACGGTCATGCACCACCGTCTCGCCTTTGGTCGGCGCCTTGATGCGGATCGCGCCCTTGACGCCAGGAGGCGCCTGCGAAGGGTCGCGGTCACGCCAGCTTCCGTCATAGCGCGGCGGCAGGCCCTTGGCCCGCGCCGCGTCGCGCATTGCCTCAAGCTCGGCAGGGGTCTCGTAGCTGTAGTAAGCCTTGCCCATGCGCACCAGCTCCTCGGCCACCTCGCGATGGCGCGGCGCGCGCTCGAACTGCGAGACGGCGTCGCCGTCCCAGGTGAGGCCGAGCCAAGTCAGTCCTTCGAGAATGGCTGCTGTCGCCGCATCGGTGGAGCGCTCGCGGTCGGTGTCCTCGATGCGCAGCAGCATCGTACCGCCGGTGTGCTTGGCGTAGAGCCAGTTGAAGAGCGCCGTACGCGCGCCGCCGATGTGCAGGTAGCCGGTGGGCGAGGGGGCAAAACGGGTGACAACCTTGTCGGACATACAACTCTCGGGAAACGTCTGGAGCGGGGTGCGGATCACACGCACTTTCGCGCGTCGCGCGTTCATGTAGCATAGGGTGTCGAGGGCGCAAGGGGCAGACCCGATGGCTGGAGCGGGCCGGGGCGCGGAGGAAGGCGAGGACGTCGTTGCCGGCGTCAGCGAACGCTCTCTTTTTGCCATGCCCGCGCCCGCCTCATTGCCGCTGGCGTTGCCGCCCCTACAGCAGCCGGGCAAGTCGCCGCCGGCGGATGTTTCCACGCCGCCCGGCATTCCCGCAGCCGGCGCGGCCGAGCGCCTGCGCCGTGAGTTCGGCCGTGCCTCGTGGCCTCGTCTGCGCAACGGCGTGGCCAGAGCGTCCGAGCTCGAACTCGATCGGGGCATAGGCTTCCTGCTCGTCCCGGTGTTCCTGGCGTGCGGATCGATTGCGTATTTTTCGTTGGCGGCGGAGCCGGGCTTTGCCAAGCCTGTCGCGGTCGCGATCCTGATGTCGCTGTGCGCGCTCGTTTCACGCTCATGGCCGAAAACGCATCTGTGCTTCATGGCGGCGCTGTTGTGCGCGCTCGGCATGCTCGCCGGCAAAGTCGAGACGTGGCGAGCGGGAACGCGGATGCTGGGCTCGGAAATCTCCACGCAAATCACCGGCCGCGTCGTTTCGGTCGACCAGATGGAGACCGGGCGCATCCGGCTGACCATCGATGTGACATCGACCGCGCGGCCGAAACTACGCTACGCGCCCGAGCGCGTTCGCCTTTCGGCGCGCAAGGTGCCGGCTGAAGTGACGGCCGGCTCCCTCGTGACCGGCTATGCCAGGCTGTTGCCGCCGACCGGGCCGGTGCGGCCGGACAGCTACGACTTTTCCTTCGACAGCTACTTCGCCGGCATAGGCGCCAGCGGCTTCTTTCTCGGCAACCCCAAAATCGTCTCAGCCGATGACAGGCCGTTGTGGGCCGCCCTCTCAGCCGCCATCGAGAGTGCTCGCGAAAGCATTGCCGACCATATCAGGGGCAGCATCGGCGGCGCCGAGGGCGAGATCGCCGCGGCGCTGATCGTGGGTGTTCGCGCCGGGATTCCCGACGAGATCAATGAAGCGATGCGACGCACCGGCATCTACCACATCATCTCAATTTCCGGGCTGCACATGGCGCTGGTCGCCGGCACCGTCATGGGTCTGCTGCGTGGCGGCTTCGCGCTGTTTCCGAACTTTTCCTCCCGTCGGCCGGTCAAGAAATACGCGGCCGCGGCGGCACTTTTCTCGATCGCCGCCTACCTCGTCATTTCGGGCGTCGTTGTCGCCGCCGAACGCAGCTTCATCATGCTGGCGGTGATGCTGATCGCCGTTCTGTTCGATCGGGCGGCACTCACCATGCGCAATCTGGCTATTTCGGCGATCGCCGTCATCGTGGTGTCGCCGCACGAGGTGGTAGGGCCGAGCTTCCAGATGTCGTTCGCCGCCACCGCGGCCCTGGTCGGCGCCTATGCCGGCTGGTCGGATCGCAAAGCCGACAAAGCGCGGACCCCGCCGCCGCAACGGACCTTGCCTGGCCTGCTGACGCGAAAATTGCTGCTGGCGACAGGTGGGCTGGCGATGACCTCGATTATCGCGGGAAGCGCCACGGCGCTTTTCGCCATCTGGCATTTCCAGCGCGTGTCGCCGCTCAGCCTGTTCGCCAATCTTGCCGTCATGCCGATCGTTTCTGTCGTGATGTTCCTTGCGGTTGCCAGCGCGCTGCTGATGCCGTTCGGGTTCGATGGACCATCCCTTTATCTGATGGGCAAGGGACTGACCGCGATGATCGCCATATCAGGATGGATCTCGCAACGCTCGCCGGTCGACGCGGTCGGGTTGATTTCGCAGCAATCCGTCCTTCTGGTGGCGATCGCCCTGGTCATCGCGACGATGGCCACGACATGGCTGCGGCTGACGGCACTTCCCTTCGCGCTCGCCGGCCTGTTGACCGTCTCGGACACGCGCACGCCGGACGTGCTGATTTCGGAGGATGCCCGCCTGGTGGCGTTGCCGATCGGCGGCGGCGAGCTCGCGATCAACCGGGCGCGCCCGAACGAATTCACCGTCGATAATTGGAAACGCGCGCTGAAGTCCGAAACCATCGTTGCGCCGGAACTGTTCGACAGCGGAGACCGACAGTTCGACATCTTCGATCCCGCGCAACTTCCGGCGGGAGCGCCTTTCTATTGCTTCACGGGCCTGTGCATGGCCCGGCATACCTCGGGGGCGATCATCGCGCAGGTGGAGGATCGCAAGGACGCCTGGAGGGCCTGCTCCTATGCGGATCTGATCGTCATCAACGACCCCGCGGGCTACGATCCCTGCCACAATCCGCTGGTTCTCGTCATCACCAAGCGGCAGCTCGCTCGCAAGGGAAGCGCCGCCGTCTTCTTCGACCGGCAATCGGCGACGGCACCGGCGCTGGTCAGCTTTGCCGTCGACCGGCCATATCGGCCCTGGCATGAACAGCGAAAATTCTCACGCGAAGCAAGGGGATTGCCGCCTTACCGCAAACCCGAAAAGCCCACCGCCGAGCCCGCTCAGTAGCGCCTGATCAGCCCGACCAGCTTGCCTTGCACCTTGACCCTGTCCGGTCCGAAAATACGTGTTTCATAGGCCGGATTGGCAGCCTCGAGCGCAATCGAAGCACCCTTTCGGCGGAAGCGCTTCAGCGTTGCTTCCTCCTCGTCCACCAGGGCCACGATGATCTCGCCAGGACTTGCGGTGTCGGCATTGCGGATGATGACCGTGTCGCCGTCGAAAATGCCGGCCTCGATCATCGAATCGCCCTTGACCTCCAGCGCATAGTGTTCGCCGCCCATGATCATGTCAGGCGGCACTGAAATGGAATGCGTCTGATGCTGGATGGCATCGATCGGCACACCCGCTGCGATGCGACCCATGACCGGGATCGACACCGCTGAAACAGCGTCGTCGTCATTGCCGACAGCGGGCAGACGCGAAGACGTCGCCGGCTTGATCTGCCGGCTAGGGCTGCTGCCCTGTCCGAGGCTGCCCTGGATGACGCTCGGGGAGAACTTCTTTGCCGCGTTAAGACCCGGCGCGATCGAGTCCGGCAGGCGCAGCACCTCCAGCGCGCGCGCCCGGTTGGGCAGGCGGCGAATGAAGCCGCGCTCCTCCAACGCCGTGATCAGCCGATGAATTCCCGACTTGGAGGCGAGGTCCAGCGCTTCCTTCATCTCGTCGAAGGACGGCGGAATGCCGCTTTCCTTCAGCCGTTCATGGATGAACATCAAGAGTTCATGTTGCTTGCGCGTGAGCATGGCGGCCCCCAAAGGCATTGCACGAAGGGTCTGGAACCAGAATCAGAAAACAAACCCAGAACAAACCCTATCTGTTCCAGTTGTGTTCCGCAACCATTTAAAGTTTAATGAATTTGTTAAGGCGACGGAAACGAAATGCCCTCCCGCAGCCAGCATCCTGCCAGCGCGGTCCGTCGTCAATGCGCTCCCGGGCCCTTTGAAACTATTTTGGTTAATGGCCTGTGGCCCGACCGGTCTCCACTCTTGGCACAAGCCTGCAAGCTGGGTGACCGGCAGGTGCGGGGTGCGTTTGGGCGGATTAGAAACCCCTGCGGCTCGTGAACGAAACGAAACCAAAATGCCAACTTCCGCCGGAAAACGGCCAGACACCACCACTGGTCGCGACGGGCTGCGTTCGTTCGTTCGCTTGACGAAACCGTATAATAATGTACGGTTTTCGAAGAGGAACACCAATGACCACGCCGAAGCAGGCCGCGCGACGCGAACGGATAGAGGAGGCCGCCTATGCGGTGCTCCGGGAAACCGGCTACAAGAGCGCCTCCCTGCTTGCTATCGCCAAGCGGGCATCGGCCTCGAACGAAACCCTCTACAACTGGTACGGCAACAAGCAGACCCTGTTTCGATCCTTGATCGAAGCCAATGCGGGAGAGGCAAGGAAGCTGCTGGAGGACGCCCTTCACCGGGCGCGCGATCCGCTCGAAACCCTGAACTTGCTCGGGCCAGTCCTGCTGACCCTCGTGACGGGCGACAAGGCGGTGGCGCTCAATCGCGCCGCGGCCGGCGACGTCAACGATACAGGCACGCTTGGCCAATCGATCGCGCAATTCGGCCGCAATACCATAATGCCGCTTGTTGGCGACCTGCTTCGAACCGCAAGTCGGGCCGGCCTGATCGCCTGTGACGATCCTGCCGAAGCCGCCGACATCTACATCAGTCTTTTGATCGGCGATCTCCAGGTTCGCCGGATCGTTGGGGTGCTCGAGGAACTGCCTCGGGCGGAAATCGAGCAAAGATCGAACCGGGCGTTCACCCTGTTCTTGAGCCTCTATGCGGCCAGCCCTTGCCCGGGCGGCAAAACAGCCGGCCCGTTTCCAGGGCGCTCTTCTCACCGAGGAACATCGCGACCATGAGCAAAATTCCCGATCTCGCAGCGATCAAGGCAATGGACACCGCGGATCCGCTGCGTGCCATGCGTGACCGCTTCACCTTGCCCCAGGGGGTGATCTATCTAGACGGCAATTCGCTGGGCGCCGCTTCGCCCGCCGTGTTCGGCGAGCTGCAGAAGGCCGCCACGCAGGAGTGGGCGCAGGATCTCATCCGCGCCTGGAACACCGCCGGCTGGTTCGACATGCCGGTCGAACTCGGCGACCAACTCGGGCGCCTGATCGGGGCCGCCGCCGGCCAGACGGTGGTCTGCGATACCACCTCGATCAACATCTACAAGGTGCTGCATGCGGCACTCGGGATGCGGCCGGACAGGTCAGTCATCGTCGCCGAGGGGGACAGCTTTCCGACCGATCTCTATATGGCCGAAGGCGTTGCCTCGACGCGGCCGGGCACGGTGCTGCGGCTCGAGGGTGTCGATGCGCCGACCATAGAAGAACTGATCGACGAGCGGGTCGCGGTCATCCTGGTCAACCACGTCAACTACAAATCCGGGCAGTTGCGCGACATGGCCGCGCTGACGCGGACGGCACATGATGCCGGCGCGCTGATCGTCTGGGATCTCTGCCATACCGCCGGCGCCTTGCCCGTCGAGCTCGACCGTTCGAATGCCGATTTCGCCGTTGGCTGCACCTACAAATATCTCAATGGCGGCCCGGGTGCCCCGGCCTTCATCTACGCGGCCGAGCGCCACCATGGCGATGTCCGCCAGCCGCTCAGCGGCTGGTGGGGCCATGCGCGGCCATTCGCCTTCGAACAGGGTTTTGCTGCCGGCACAGGCATCCGCCGGTTTCTCTGCGGCACGCAGCCTGTGCTGTCGATGCGCGCGCTCAAAGGGGCGCTCGATGTCTGGAACGACGTCGACATGGCAGAGGTGCGCAGGAAGAGCATGGCGTTGACCGATCTGTTCATCCAACTGGTCGAGGCAAAATGCGGCGCCTACGGCCTCGAACTCGAAAGCCCGCGCGATGGCAATGAGCGCGGCAGCCAGGTTTCGTTCCTCCACCCGCATGGCTATCAGGTGATGCGGGCCTTGATCGAGCGCGGCGTGATCGGCGATTTCCGCGCGCCATCCACGATTCGCTTCGGCTTTACGCCGCTTTATGTCGGCTATGTCGATGTCTGGCAGGCTGTCGAGGTGCTGGAAGACATTTTGCGCACGGACGCGTGGCAGGAGGCGCGTTTCGCCGTCAAGGCGGCGGTGACTTAAGAGCCTGTCGCTCAGAAAAGCGCAGTGGGTTCGGGATAACGATATGCAGTCGGCAAAGCTACGTCAGAGCCGGGTGCGGACCTTCCACAGCTCCGGGAACAACTCCACCTCCAGCATCTTCTTCAGGTAGGACGCGCCCGATGTGCCGCCGGTGCCGCGCTTCATACCGATGATGCGCTCGACCGTGGTGACGTGGTTGAAGCGCCAACGGCGGAAATAATCCTCGAAATCGACCAGCTTCTCGGCGAGTTCGTAGAACATCCAGTAGCGCTGCGGGTCGCGGTAGATGATCTGCCAGGCGACAAGGACCTCTTCGTTCTCGGTCCGCGTTTCGCGCCAGTCCGTACGCCTTGCGTCGGCACCGATGTCGAAGCCGTTACGGGCGAGCAGCAGCAGCGCCTCGTCGTAGAGCGACGGTTGCGCCAGGATCGCCTCCAGTTTCTCGCTGAGGTCCGGCCGGTGCTTGTGCGGTCCGAGCATTGCGAGATTGCGGTTGCCGGCCATGAACTCGATGGCACGGTACTGCCACGACTGGAAGCCCGAGGACTGGCCAAGCGCGTCGCGGAACTCGGTGTATTCGCTGGGCGTCATCGTGCGCAGCACGTCCCAGGCATTGTTGAGCTGCTCGAAGATGCGGGCGACGCGCGAAAGCATCTTGAAGCTCGGTTCGAGACGGTCGGCGCGGATGGAGCGGATTGCGGCGCCGATTTCGTGCAGCGCGAGCTTCATCCAGAGTTCCGATGTCTGGTGCTGGATGATGAACAGCATCTCGTCATGGGCTGACGAAAGCGGCTCCTGCGCCTCGAGCACCTTTTCCAGATGCAGATAGTCGCTGTAGGACATGCGCTCCTTGAACGACATTTCCGCGCCCTCGGCGGACGGGTCGTAGGGCTTGCTCAATTGATCTTCTCCGCGCGCAGCCGGAAGCGCTGGATCTTGCCGGTCTGCGTCTTGGGCAAAGCGGCGATGAATTTTACCGAGCGCGGATATTTGTAGGGCGCGATCGTGGCCTTGACGTGATCCTGCAGACGCTTGACGGTCATTGCGTCTGGCGCCACGCCTTTCACGAGCACCACATGAGCCTCGACGATCTGGCCGCGCTCGGCATCCTCGGCGCCGACCACCGCGCATTCGGCGACATCGGCATGCGCCAGCAGCGCCGCTTCGACCTCTGGGCCGGCGATGTTGTAGCCGGCACTGACGATCATGTCGTCGGAGCGCGCTGCGAAGTGGAAAAAACCGTCCTCGTCCTGCCAGAACGTGTCGCCGGTGAGGTTCCACCCGTCGCGGACATAGTCGCTCTGCCTGGCATCGGCCATGTAGCGGCAGCCGGTCGGTCCCCGCACCGCGAGCCTGCCCGCGGTGCCGCGCGGCACTTCGCGCATTTCGTCGTCGACGACGCGCGCCTGATAGCCGCCAACGGCCTTGCCGGTGGAGGCAGGCTTCATGTCATCGAAGCGGTTGGAGATGAAAATATGCAGCATTTCCGTGGCGCCGATGCCGTCAAGGATCGGCTTTCCGGTTTTCTCAGTCCATTCCTCGAAGACCGGCGCGGGCAAGGTCTCGCCGGCCGAAACGGCGACGCGCAGCGACGATAAATCGGCCCCTTCGTCCATGGCCTTGAGCATTGCGCGATAGGCGGTGGGCGCGGTGAAGGAGATCGTCGCTTTGTAGGTTTCGATGATGTGGACCATGTTGGGCGGCGTTGCCTGTTCCAGCAGCGTCGC
Organism: Mesorhizobium sp. BR1-1-6; assembly: GCF_020165355.1. Taxonomy (NCBI): domain Bacteria; kingdom Pseudomonadati; phylum Pseudomonadota; class Alphaproteobacteria; order Hyphomicrobiales; family Phyllobacteriaceae; genus Mesorhizobium; species Mesorhizobium sp. BR1-1-6. The sequence goes on from NZ_JAIUHZ010000010.1 coordinate 82,049, forward strand.
CGCGGCGCCGAAACGCAGCGGGAAGATGGCGAGCCCGCCAAGGCCAAAGGTGAAGGCCAGGGGCGGCGAGCCGACGAAGATGTCGTCAGGCGTCACCTGCAGGATCTCGCGGGCGTAGGCGTCGGCGATGATCAGGAGGTCGCGGTGAAAATGCATCGTCGCCTTCGGCACGCCTGTCGTGCCTGAGGTGAAGCCGAGCAGGGCGACGTCGTCACGCCCGGTCTGCACCGCGGTAAACGTGACGGGCTTGTCGAGGGCGGCGCGATCGAGTTCGGCGTCGTGGTTGGCGGTGCCGTCGAAGCCGATGACCTGCTTGAGGAACGCGCTGTCCTTGGCGCAGGCGGTCATCTCGTCCATCAGCCTGGTGTCGCACAGCGCTGTGGTGATTTCGGCCTTGTCGACGATCTTGGCGAGTTCGCCGGCGCGCAGCATCGGCATCGTGTTGACCACGACGGCGCCGACCTTGGTGGCGGCCAGCCAGCAGGCCACCATTGCGGGGTTGTTGGCCGAGCGGATCAGCACCCGGTTGCCTGGCTTGACGCCGTAATTCTCGACCAGCGCATGCGCCAGCCTGTTCGTCCAGTCGGATAATTCCTTGTAGGTGCGGCGGCGGCCGTTGCCGATCAGCGCGGTGTGGTCGCCCAACCCTTTCTCGACCAGCCTGTCGGTCAGTTCGACGCCGGCATTGAGCCGTTCGGGATAGTCGAAGCCGTCGAGCAGGAAGTCCGGCCATTGATCCGGCGGCGGCAGGTTATCGCGCGTGAACGTGTCGATATGCGCTGATGGCCCAATCATTTTCGGCTGCCCCTGTCTGCCTCACGCCCATCGCTGAACAAAGCACAGGATCGCACCAGTCGAAATTTGTTTCAAGCCTAAAATGTTTTGCCTTGGAGCATTGACGTTGCCGCTGTCGATGGCCATTGCTAGCGGCTGAAACGATGCCGTCCGGGGGAGGGTGCCGATGCTCGAACATCGCATTGCCGATTGGGACAATGCCTACGCCAACGGCGCCAACATCGCCGGCAGCGATCGCTGGCCGGCCGCATGGGTCGAACCGGCGCAGGCATTTCGCGATGCGCTTGCGGCAAAGGGCAGGGCTCAGCTCGACATCGCCTATGGCGACAGGCCGCGCAACCGGCTCGATCTCTTCCTTCCCGCCGGGGCACCCAAGGGGCTCGTCGTGTTCATCCATGGCGGCTACTGGCTGGAGTCCGACAAGGATAGCTGGTCGCATCTCGCCAAGGGCTCGGTTGACAGCGGCTTTGCCGTGGCGATGCCGTCCTATACGCTCTGCCCCGCCATACGCATCGCCGGCATCTCCCACGAGATCGGCGCGGCGATCGGCAAGGCGGCGGCGATGGTCGGGGGACCGCTTATGCTGACCGGGCATTCGGCCGGCGGCCATCTCGCCAGCCGCATGGCGACGACATCAACGCCCCTGGCGGCCGGCGTGGCAAGGCGCGTACGCCACGTCGTTTCGATTTCGGGCCTGCATGACCTCCGTCCGCTTATGCGCACCGGCATGAACGCGGCGCTGAAAATCGATGAAGCCGAGGCGCTGACGGAAAGCCCGGCGCTGCTGCGGCCCATGGATGGCGCTCGCGTCACGTGCTGGGCCGGAGGCGGCGAGCGGTCCGAGTTCTTGCGCCAGAACGCCTTGCTGGCCAATATCTGGACAGGGCTTGGTGCCGTCACGAGCGCGGTGGTCGAGCCGGACCGACATCATTACGACATTGTCGAAGGCCTGGCTGATCCGGTCCATCCGCTGACACGAACTTTGCTTGCGGAGTAGAAAAACGGCGAAACTTCACCTCAGCATTATAACGCTGCAGGCATTTCCTACAGCCGCGGCGGACGCAGACGGTTCGCGCACGATCAGTCCGTTGGCGTCGGCCAGTATCCTCAGCATCGAGGAATCCTGGATGCTGAAAGGGGTTGCCACCAGCATGCCGGCCTCTTGCCTGACCACCGCCCGCACATAGTCCTGGCGCAGATCATTGGCCTGCATGGCGGCGCCCAGCCTTGCCTGACGAATATCTTGCCGGAAATCGCGGCCGCCGAGGCGTGCCAGGAGCGGTTTCAGGAACAGTTGCGAGCAGACGAGGCTCGCCACCGGATTGCCGGGCAGGCCGATGCACCTGATGTCGCCGAGGCGGCCGAACATCAGCGGCTTGCCGGGACGCATGGCGATCTTCCAGAAACCGAGCGTCATGCCTTCGCCGGTCAGCACGTCATGGATCAGATCGTGGTCGCCGACCGAGGCGCCGCCAAGCGTGACGATGACATCAGCGCCGGCCGCGACCGCTTTCCTGACCAGCGCCGCGATGGCTTCCTCGCGATCAGCGGCAATGCCGAGATCAAGCGCATGCGCGCCGACCGATTGCGCGGCGGCGGCGACGCCATAGGCGTTTGACGAAATGATCTGGTCGGGGCCGAGTTCGCTGCCGGGCGGCAGCAGCTCGTCGCCGGTGGCGATGATGGCAACCAGCGGCCGCTTTACGACGCCCACCCGGGGATGGTTGGCCGAGGCGACAAGCGACAGTGCTGCCGGATCGAGCACGCGGCCTTTTTCCAGCAGGATGTCGCCCTCGGAGAAATCGAGCCCGAAGCGGCGGATGTTGCGCCCCTCGGCCGTCGGTTCGACCACCTCGATGCTGCCGCCGCCGAGGTCACGAACGTTTTCCTGGATGACGATGGTGTCTGCGCCTTGCGGCAGCGGAGCACCGGTGAAGATGCGCACGGCCTGCGCCTTGCCGACGGCGCCGTCAAAGCCGCGCCCGGCCGCCGCCACGCCCATCACCGAAAGCCGGGACGGCACGGACGCGACATCGACAGCGCGGACCGCGTATCCGTCCATGGCAGAGGCGTTGAAGGGCGGTTGGGTGCGCAACGCCACCACCGGTTCCGCGAGAACGCGATCCACGGCCTCGAGGAGCGAAACGCTTTCGCTCGCAAGCGGCGCAGCACCCTCCAGCAGGCGTTCGAGCGCTGCTGCGACCGGAAGCAGCGCCATCAGGCGACCGCCCCATCTTCGCCAGCGGCTTTGTAGTCGCCCGACTTGCCGCCGGTCTTTTCGACCAACCGGATGCCGGTGATGATCATGGCACGGTCGACCGCCTTGGCCATGTCGTAAATGGTCAGGCAGGCAACCGAAGCCGCGGTGAGCGCTTCCATCTCGACGCCGGTCTTGCCGGTGACGCGCGCCAGCGCAATGATCTTCAGTCCGGGCAGGGCAGGATCGGGCTCAATGTCGACGGAGACCTTGGTCAAGAGCAGCGGATGGCAGAGCGGGATCAACTCATGCGTCTTCTTCGCTGCCATGATGCCGGCTATGCGCGCGGTGCCCAGCACATCGCCTTTCTTGGCATTGCCGGCCAGGATCATCTTCAGCGTCTCGGGCCGCATCGAGACGAAACCCTCGGCGACAGCGGTGCGCGTCGTTTCGTCCTTGCCGCCAACATCGACCATGTTGGCCTGGCCCTGCGGGCCGAGATGGGTGAGGGCGGCCGTCATCGTCAGACGGCCTCGGCCGCTGCCTTGCCGGTGAGCAGCACGCGCGTTGCCGCGGTCACATCCTGCTGGCGCATCAAACTTTCGCCGACCAGGAAGGTGCCGATGTCGCTCTTCTGCAATCTGAGGCAGTCGTCATGAGAGAAGATGCCGCTTTCGCTGACCAGCAAGTAACCGCCCGGAATCATCGCCCGCAGTCGTTCCGAGGTTTCGAGACGGGTCTCGAATGTCCGCAGATTACGGTTGTTGATGCCGATTAATTGCGACGACAGCTTCAGTGCGCGCTCCGTCTCGGCCTCGTCGTGGACCTCGATCAGCGCATCCATGCCGAGTTCGAATGCCGTCGCTTCAAGCTCGCTCGCCAAATCATCATCTACGCTGGCCATGATGATCAGGATGGCGTCCGCCCCCCAGGCGCGAGCTTCATGGACCTGATAAGGATCGAACAGAAAATCCTTGCGCAGCGCGGGCAGGGTGACGGCGGCTCTTGCCTTGGTGAGAAATTCCGGCGCGCCCTGGAAAGACGGTGCGTCGGTCAGCACCGAAAGACAGGCGGCGCCGCCCTTTGCATAGGCCCGCGCGAGCGCTGGCGGATCGAAGTCGGCGCGGATCAAGCCCTTGGACGGGCTTGCCTTCTTGATCTCGGCAATCAGAGCGAAGCCGCCGGATCTGCGCTTCGCCTCAAGCGCCGTGAGAAAGCCGCGCGGCGCGTCAGTGTCTTTCGCCCGCGCCTTGATCTCGGCCAGCGGCACGCGCGCCTTGGCCGTCGCGATCTCGTCGCGCTTGTAGGCCTCGATCTTGCGCAGGATGTCCGACATCTGTCTAACCGTTCGAAATCTCGACCAGCCGGTCGAGCACCTGCAGCGCCCGGCCGCTGTCGATGGCTTGCACTGCCGTCGCCATGCCGTCGGCGAGCGTCGTCGCCTTGCCCGCCACCACCAAGCCGCCGCCGGCGTTCATCAGCACGGTGTCGCGAAAAGCGCCCACGGCGCCACCCAGCATAGCGCGCAACGCCTCGGCGTTGTAGGCAGCGTCGCCGCCGCGCAGTTCTTCCTTGGTGTGACGGGTCAGGCCAACCGCTTCGGGCGTCAAGGTGAAGGTGCGGATCTCGCCGCCGATCAGTTCGGCGACATGCGTTTCACCCGTGGTGGTGATCTCGTCGTAGCCGTCACCATGAACGACCCAGGCATGCTCGGTGCCCAGCGCCTTCAGCGTCTGGGCCACCGGTATGATCCATTCCGGCATGAATACGCCGACCATCTGCCGGCGCACGTCGGCCGGGTTGGATAGCGGACCGAGCAAGTTGAAGATGGTCCTGGTGCCGAGCTCCACGCGGGTCGGGCCGACATGCTTCATCGCCGGGTGATGTGCCGGCGCGAACATGAAGCCGACACCAGCCTCGTGGATGCAGCGGCCGATGGCCTGCGGCGTGAGGTCGATCTTGACGCCGAGCGCGGTCAGGACGTCGGCCGCACCGGTCAGCGAAGACAACCCGCGATTGCCATGCTTGGCGACCGGAACCCCGCTGGCGGCGATGACGAAAGCGGATGCCGTCGAGATGTTGACGGAGTGCGAATTGTCGCCGCCGGTGCCAACGATGTCGATGGCGCCGACAGGTGCGTCGACGCGAAGCATCTTGGCGCGCATGGTGGCGACGGCGCCCGAAATCTCGTCCACCGTCTCGCCGCGCACACGCAACGCCATCAGAAAGCCGCCGATCTGGCCGGGCGTAGCATCGCCCGACATGATGATGTCGAAGGCCTCGCGCGCCTCGTCGAAGGACAGGGCGGTGCCGGTCGCGACCTTGGCGATATGGGTTTTCAGCGCGCTCATCTTGTCGAGGCTTGGGCAACGGCAGCCTGGTCGACGCGGACGCCGTACTGCGTCTGCAACTGCGCCACCAACTGGTCGAGCAGATCGTCCGACATGCCGGAGGTGAAGGACTTGCGCGCGTCCTCGGGCACCGAACTGGCATCGGCCCCGGCGGGTTCGAACACCTCGGCGACCTTGAACAGGATTTGCGCGTCGCTGGTGGGAGAGGGGATCAAGCCGGTGCCGCCTTCGCCGACGCCGAACATCACCGCTGCACCTTCCTTGCCGAAATCGGCGTCGTCGGCTTCGCGCTTCAGGCCACGCTTGGTCTGCTTTTCCAGCTTGAGCTCGCCGGCAATGACGTCGAGCGTTGCGCCGGCCTTGAGCCGCTTTTCCAGCTCCTGCGCCTTGGCGGTCAGCCGCTTGGCCGTCTCGGCCGCGGTCCAGTCGGCAACGACCTTCTGGCGAACTTCGTCCAGCGTGCGGTCGCGGGCCGGCGTGATCGAAGCCACTTCATAGAAAATGAAGCCGTTATCGGCCGTGGTCAGCGCCTCGTTTTCAGTATTCGGTTCGGCATCGAAGGCAGCCTTGATCAGGGCCGGCGATTCCGGCAGATCCTTGACGATGGAGCCATCGGGCCGCAGGCCACTGCGATCGATCGCGTCGACAGTGACGACCTTCAGCTTCAGCTTGGCGGCGGCGTCGGCCAGCGAACTGCCGGCGGCGCGACTGTCCTCGTAATTATCATGCACGTCCAGAAGGATGCGGTTTGCCTCGCCCAGCGCCAGGTCCTTGCGGATCTGGTCCGACACTTCGGCCAGCGGCTTCACGACTTCGGGCTTGATCTCGGTGACGCGCAGCAGCACGGGACCAAAGGCACCCTGCACGACAGGGCTGACCTCATTGACGTTGAGCGCAAAAGCAGCGTCGGCGACCGCCTTGTCGGCGATCTTGTCCTTGGCGAGCGTTCCGAGCAGCGTGTCGGCCGGGGTCTTGCCTTCCGCAGTGACGAGCTTGTCGAAGGTTGCGCCGGACTTCAACGAATCGAGCGCGGCCTTGGCCTCGTCCGGCGTCTTGAACACAAGCTGCTCTATGGTGCGCATCTCGGGAGTGGTGTAGCGCGCCTTGTTCTTGTTGTAGTCGTCGCTGACCTGGGCGTCGGTCACCGAGCTCGTGTCCATGATGTCCTGCGGCTCGAGCCTGACATAGGAAAACTTGCGGTATTCGGGCGCGGCATAGGTCTTCTTGTTGGCCTCGAAATAGGCCTGCAGCGCGCTGTCGCTCGGCGCCTCGATGGGTTCGACCAGCGCCTTCGGCAAGGTCAGATAGTCGACCGTACGATCCTCGCCACGGTACAGGGCCACCGCCTTGAAGAAGGTGTCAGGCGCCTTGAGGCCGTCCGAAACCGCCTCGACGATCTGCTGGCGCACCGCGACCTGGGCACGATTCTTCAAATAATCCTCCGGGCGCATGCCGACCTCACGCAGCCTGTATTCGAAGGCTCTCCGGTCGAACTGTCCGCCGGGGCCCTTGAACGCCGGATCCTCGCGTGTGAGTTCCGCCAGCCGGTCCTTGGACAGGCCAAGGCCGAGCTTGCGAGCCTGTTCGTCGAGGACCGCGCCCGAAACAAGCTGCGCCAACACCTGGTTGTCGACGCCGAGCGCCTTTGCCTGTTCGTGGGTGAGGCGCTGACCGAACTGCTGCGACATGACGGCGAGCTGGCGGTCATAGGCGAGGCGGTATTCGTTGATCGACACCTTGGTGCCGCCGGCCGTGATGACGGAGTCGTGGCCGGCAAGGCCACCCATCAGCCGTCCCGATACGCCCCAGACCGCAAAACTGACCACCAGCAGCGAAAGCAGTAACTTCGCGACCCAGGTGCCCGCCGCGCTTCTCAATATACCAAGCATCGTTACTTCCGATTTATGCGCATTTTCGGATGCGCCGAGTCTGAAACAAGCGCAATAGCGCCCTTCCGGTCCACTGTCGATTGCTTTGTGGCTTGATTTTGGTAGTGAGAACGCCAGCCGAATGTCACCCGGAGAAGCAAACGATGACGCCAGGAATTCGCCCGCTCGTCGCAGGCAACTGGAAAATGAACGGTACCAGCGCCTCGCTCAACGAACTCAGGATGATCGGCAACGGTTTCATGAGCGGGCTCGACGCAGACACCGAGGCGCTGGTCTGCGTTCCCGCGACCTTGCTCGCCCATGCCGCCGAGATTCTGTCGCGTACGCCGGTTCATGCCGGCGGTGAGGATTGCCACGCCAAGGAGAGCGGCGCCTACACCGGGTGCATCTCCGCGGAGATGCTGAAGGATGCGGGCGCGACCCACGTCATCGTCGGCCATTCCGAATGCCGCGAACAGCGCGGCGAGGATGATGCCACAGTTCAGGCAAAGGCCTCCGCAGCCTGGCGCGCCGGGCTTGTAGCCATTGTCTGCATCGGCGAGACGCGGCAGGAGCGCGAAGCGGGCGCGACGCTGGACGTGCTGTCACGCCAAGTTGCCGGTTCGGTGCCGGCAAGCGCTACCGCGTCCAACACGATCATTGCCTATGAGCCGGTGTGGGCGATCGGCACCGGCCTGACCCCGACCGTCGCCGATGTAGCCGAAGCGCATGCGCATATTCGCGAAAAATTGTCGGAGAAGCTCGGCGCCGCCGCGGGCAAGATGCGCATTCTCTATGGCGGTTCGGTCAAGCCGTCCAATGCAGTGGAACTGCTTGGGGTCAGGAATGTCGACGGCGCGCTGGTTGGCGGGGCCAGCCTGAAAGCGGCCGACTTCCTGGGCATCGCGGAAGCCTATCGCAGCATCTCCTGATGACTTCGCGCGGCGCCGAAGCGGGCGCGGCGCACGGGAAATCGTTGTAAAGGACGCCTTGCTTCCCATATTCCGGCCACGGGCTTGGAAATGCCGTGAAAGCATTGTATTGAGCCGCCTCCAATTCCCCGGTCGTGTCCGCGGCCGGGCAGGGCATTGCCAGGATAAACTATGCAAACCGTACTGATCGTCATCCATCTCATGGTCGTTCTGGCCCTTGTCGGCGTTGTGCTGCTGCAGCGCTCCGAAGGCGGCGGCCTTGGCATTGGTGGCGGATCCGGCTTCATGACGGCGCGCGGCGCCGCCAATGCGCTGACCCGGGCGACGGCGATTCTGGCGGCCGCTTTCTTCGTGACGTCGCTGACCTTGTCGATCATTGCCCGCTACGGCGAGAAGCCGATCGACATTCTCGACCGCGTTCCCGCAACATCGGACGGCGCCGGCAAGGGCGTACTCAACCAATTGCCTGGCACGACCACCCCGACGCCGCCTTCAGGCAACGCGGCGCCGACGCCGCCTTCCGGCAACGGAGCCGCGACAACGCCCCCGGCCAACGCTCCGGCCGCGCCGCCCGCCGCCGGCTCGACGTCGCCGGCGACCAACGGCGCCAGCACCGCGCCCGCGGCCCCGCAGGTGCCGAACCAGTAATCCGGGTTCGTTCAAGGGCTATCTGACAGGGAGCGCCGGCGTGCGAACGCCGGCATTCTGCGTCGTTACAACCGAACTGCGCTCGGTTCCGGCTCTCGCTGCCGGGCCCTCGGCCCGCTCTGATCTCTTACACTCAGCCGATCTGTTGTCGTTTGACCACAGTCGCGGCAAATGCGGCGGCATCACGAAGATTCGACGGGAAGTGCAGCGGCCTCGCGCTTGAGGCGCCCGCGCTTATTCGACTATAGATTGCGCGCGGCATTTTCGGTGTCCTTGGGGGACGCCGGGCGACGCCGTGGGCAACAAATATTGAACGATCGGATCTTCGCCATGCAGCTTCGCAGCTTCATCTTCCTGGGACTTTGCGCCGCACTCGGCATGAGCTCCCCGGCTTTCGCCGGCGTGCCAGCCAATTTGGCCGCCAATCAGTCGGTCGGCAAGACCGACGCCATCAACGTCGCAGCCAAGAGCGATGGGGCGCAGTTGAGGCTTCTCAAGAAAAAGAAAAATCCGACACCGGACGATCTCGCCCAGATCAAAAAGATCGAGGCCAAGATCGTTGCCGACAAGGAAGCCGCCAAGGCCAAGGCGCTGGAAGCCAGGAAGATGGCGATGCGCGAAGCGGCGAAAGCGAAGGCCGAGGCGGAACGGCAGGCGTTCCTGGCCAAGAGAGGCAAGACTGCCCCGGCGACCGAAGTGGCCGCGGCCAAGCCGGCCAAGAATGTCACGAAGATCATCGAGCCGTTGACGCCGATCGAGCCGATTCCTTCGGCCGAACCGGAATCGGCCGAGGTGATGAACGTTGCGCTGACCGGCAATAATGGCGAATTGCGCAGCGAGCTGCCTGGCCAGAAGCAGCGCACCGGCGGCGGCCTGTTCGCCGGACTGTTTGGCGGCCAGATGGCATCGTCCTCGATCAACTATCTGCCTGAGACCCGTGCGCTGGATTCGGCGCTCGCCAGGAAAAACGCCAAGAAGCCGTTCAAGGTGAAGCCGGAGTTCGTGCCACAGGACGTGGAATTCACCGGTTACGAGGCCGGCACGATCGTCATCGATACCAGTGCCCGCCGGCTCTATCTGGTGGAATCATCGTCCACCGCCCGCCGCTACGCCATCGCGGTCGGCCGCGAAGGATTGCAGTTCAAGGGCACCGTGGCGGTCGGCGACAAGCAGGAGTGGCCACGCTGGATCCCGACGCTGGACATGCAGAAGCGCGAGCCCAAGCATTATGCCCAGTACAAGGACGGCATGCCCGGCGGCGGCCAGAATCCGCTCGGCGCCCGCGCCATCTACCTCTATGACGGCAAGAAGGACACGCATTTGCGCATCCACGGCACCATCGCGCCGCAGTCGATCGGAACCAGCGCTTCCAATGGCTGTTTCCGCATGATGAACGAGCACGTCATGGACCTCTACAGCCGCGTCAAGGTCGGCACCAAGGTCGTCATCATCTGACGTTTGCAGCAGCTTGCCAAAAGGGCCGGTTCAGCCGGCCCTTTTGTTTTGCCTCGCTCTCGGTCGCGTTCCAGTGGAACGGGCCAGCCCGTTCGACATGGGCCTATCCGAAAACCGGATCCCATTTTCGGATCACGGTTCGAGCGCCTTGTTGGGAAAAAGCCTTAGCGGCGGTTTTTTCTCTGGCGGAATCAATCCGGCCGCGTTAAGCGATGACTCCCATGGCGCGATATGTATTCATCACAGGCGGCGTGGTTTCCTCACTTGGAAAAGGCATTGCCGCAGCGGCCCTAGGGGCTCTCTTGCAGGCGCGGGGCTATCGCGCACGCATCAAAAAACTCGATCCCTACCTCAATGTCGATCCGGGCACGATGTCGCCGTATCAGCATGGCGAGGTGTTCGTCACCGATGACGGCGCCGAGACCGATCTCGATCTTGGCCATTACGAGCGGTTCACTGGCCGTTCCGCCAACCAGCAGGACAACATCACCACCGGCCGCATCTACAAGAACATCATCGAGCGCGAGCGGCGCGGCGACTACCTCGGCGCCACCGTGCAGGTCATCCCGCACGTCACCGACGAGATCAAGAATTTCGTCCTCGACGGCAATGACGACTATGATTTCGTGCTGTGCGAAATCGGCGGCACCGTGGGCGACATCGAGGCGATGCCTTTCCTGGAGGCGATCCGCCAGCTCGGCAACGACCTGCCGCGCAACAACGCCGTCTATGTGCATCTGACGCTGATGCCCTATATCCCGACCGCGGGCGAATTGAAGACCAAGCCGACCCAGCATTCGGTCAAGGAGCTGCGCGGCATCGGCATCGCGCCCGACATCCTGCTCGTCCGCGCCGACCGGGCCATTCCCAAGGAAGAGCGTAGAAAACTGTCGCTGTTCTGCAATGTCAGGGAGAGCGCGGTCATCCAGGCGCTCGACGTGCCGCACATCTACGACGTGCCGATGGCTTACCACAAGGAAGGGCTCGATTCGGAAGTGCTGGCCGCGTTCGGCATCGACCCTGCGCCGAAGCCGCGCATGGAGCCGTGGCAGGCCGTGTCCAACCGCATCCACAATCCGGAAGGCGAGGTGACCATCGCCATCGTCGGCAAATATACCGGCCTCAAGGACGCCTACAAATCGCTGATCGAGGCGCTGTCGCATGGCGGTCTGGCCAACCACGTCAAGGTCAAGCTCGACTGGATCGAATCGGAAATCTTCGAGAAGGAGGATCCGACGCCCTGGCTGGAAAAGGTGCATGGCATCCTTGTGCCCGGCGGTTTCGGCGAGCGCGGCTCGGAAGGCAAGATCCTGGCGGCGAAGTTCGCGCGTGAGCGCAAGGTGCCGTATTTCGGCATCTGCTTCGGCATGCAGATGGCCTGTATCGAGGCGGCGCGGTCCCTGGCCGGAGTCGATGAGGCCTCCTCGACCGAGTTCGGCCCGACCCAGGAGCCGGTCGTCGGCCTGATGACGGAGTGGCTGAAGGGCAACATGCTGGAGAAGCGCCGGGCAACCGGCGATCTCGGCGGCACGATGCGGCTCGGCGCCTATCAGGCCGAGCTCACCAAGGGTTCCAAGATCGCCGACATCTATGGCGACACTCAGATTTCCGAGCGTCACCGCCACCGCTACGAGGTCAATATCGACTATAAGCAGCGGCTGGAGGATTGCGGCCTGGTGTTTGCCGGCATGTCGCCCGACGGCGTGCTGCCCGAAACGGTCGAATACCCCGACCATCCCTGGTTCATCGGCGTGCAATACCACCCCGAGCTGAAGAGCCGGCCGCTCGACCCGCATCCGCTGTTCGCCAGCTTCATCGAGGCGGCGGTCGAACAATCGCGCCTGGTATAGGCGCGCCAGGCGGGGTTCGGCAACCGATGCAGACCTATGTCGCCCTTCTCTACAGCATCGTCCTGGGAGAAGGGCGCCGGGTCGTGATGTCCGACCTGAGGGCGATGGCGGAAGGCCTCGGGCTGAAGAATGTCCGTACGCTCGTGGCGACGGGCAATCTTGTCTTCGAGGCGCCGGCGACGGACGTCGCCGGTCTCGAGCAGCGTCTGGAGGCCGCCTTCAAAAAAGCTTTCGGCCGACATGTCGATATCATCGTGCGCGCTGCCGAAGATTGGCTGAGGCTCGCGGCCGGCAATCCGTTTCCGGCTGAATCCGCCGAGACCGGTGACCAGGTGGCGGTCCGGATAATGCGCAAGCCCGTGCCCGATGATGCGGCGGCGGCGCTCGAGACCTATGCCGCCGCCGATGAGAAGGTGATGTCACGCGGCGGCGACATCTGGGTCGTCTTTTCGCGGGAACGACCGAGTTCACGGCTGCTCGCGGCCGCCAATCACAAACGCCTGGGCGTCGGTACGTCGCGCAACTGGAACACGGTGCGCCGGTTGGCCGAGATGGTAGGAGCAGGCAGTAGGCAGTAGGGGGAAGCCGTCTGCTTTCCCTACCTTTCCTGCCTACTGCCCCATTTCAGGCCTTCGCCGTCTTGGCGCCGGCACCCACGGCGGCGGTGCGCAGCACGTAGTAGATGATGCCGGCAATCCCGACGCCGAAGAACCAGCCATAGACGCCCCACCAGGATGGCAGCCAGTTGGTGAAGTTCGGCAGGATCGAGGAGAAGACGGCGCCAATGCCGGCAGCGATGAAGGCATTGACATGCCAGCCGCCCTGGAAGCGGAACTCGCCGTCCTCGCGATAAAGCGCTTCGACGTCGACCTCGCCCTTCCGGATCAGGTAGTAGTCGACCATCATGACGCCGAAGATCGGCCCCATCGTCGCGCCGATGATGTTGACGAAGGACGCAGCGCTGCCTTCCCAAGGCGCGAAGGGATAGAGCACGAGCGCGATCAGTGCCGCGATGTAGCCGCCCTTCTTGAAGTCGATCTGGCGCGGGAAGACGTTAGAGAAGTCGAAGGCCGGCGAGACGAAGTTGGCCACGACATTGATGCCGAGCGTCGCCACCGCGAAGGTCAAGGCGGCGAGCGCGGCCAGGAACCAGCTGCCGAATTTCGCCGATATCTGGTCGGGGTGCAGCAGCACCTCGTGATAGACGTCGTAAGCGGCAATGGTGGTGACGCCAGCGACCAGCGAGAACAGGATGAGATTGATCGGCAGGCCCCAGATATTGCCCTTGCGCAGCGATGCCTTGTCCGGTGCATAGCGGGCGAAATCGCAGAAGTTGAGATAGAGGGCCGAAAAATAGGTCACCCAGATCGCGGCGACGGCGAACAGCGACGTCCACGATCCCGGCGTACCTGGCACGCCCGCATCCTTGGTCTTTTCGAGCAGCACCTCCATCGGAATGTCACTGGTGAAGGCGAAGGTCCCGGCTTTGACACAGAGATAGACGGCCAGGATCAGCATCATCACCCACACGGCTGGCCCGGCCCAATCCTGGAAGCGGCGCACCGTCTCCATGCCGTTCTGGATAATCAGCAGCTGCAGCGCCCAGATGACCACGAAGCAGATCACTTCCAGCCCGGAGTGGCCGAGGAAATGGGTGTTGGCGTTGAAATCGGCGAACCATTGCGAGCGGATCAGCAGCGCGACAATGGCGCCGGAAGCGGCCGCCGTCTGTGCGCCGTACCAGAAGCAGGCGACGATGGCGCGCACCAGCGCCGGTATGTTGGCGCCCCATATGCCGAACGAGGCGCGGGCGAGCACTGGGTAAGGCACGCCGGTCTTCACGCCGGCATAGCCGACCATGTTCATCAGCGCGTAGATGACGAGCGAGCCGATGCCGATGGCGATGATGAAGTTGACGAAACCGCCGCAGAACAGGAAAAGGCTGGCGGCGAGATAGTAACCCCAGAGGCTGTGCACGTCCGACGTCCAGACGTTGAAGATCGAGAATGGTCCCCAGTTTCGTATCTTGGCCGGTGCGAGATCTTCGTTATATAGATCCGGCGATGCGCCTTGTATCGTCATTGCAATTGTCCCCTTCTTGCAGCACGCGCCCTCACGCGTTGACCGTCAAGGTTACGCCTGACGCGAGGGAAGGGGCAATCGGCTGATTTGCCGGCTTTGGCCTTAAAGATATTCAATGGGGATCGCCATTGTCGCGCGGCATGATGCTTGCCCTCTGATCGGCGAGTCGGGTTCGTGGCGCTTTCAAGCGCCGGCGCGACGACATCGGAGCCGCGGCGGGCAAACCTGCCCTTTTTTTGCCAAGCGTACGTTTTTTATGGAACCAAGTGGATGATGGCGCGTTTGATGGGGTTCGGTCGAACACGTCGCGACCGAGCGGGAGGATATGATGGACTATTTGCATTTTTTTTCGCCCGTGCGGATTTCACGCGGGCAGGGACACCCTATCGAGGAAATCGACAGTGTTGCCGAGGCCATGATGTTTTTGCGTAAATGGCCGACCGGGCGACGTGGCCCTGTCTATCAATGCGCGCTGAACTGCTGCGCGGCCGCCCTGTCGGGGCAGATGTCGGCTGAAGAAGCCAGGAAGGCGTTCACCGGCTTCGCCCGGATCACGCGGCTTCTGGATGACGACATGGCCTTGTCGGTGGGCAGCGAGCCAGCTGGGCGCGTGTACGCGCTGCGGCGGTAACGTTCTGAACCGGCTGTAGTCGAAAATCGGCGCCGACCCCCGGCGCCGATCGACTGTTTGTCCGTTTGCCATGGCGTCGGCGAACGCCTAATGCGGCGCGGCCCAGGATGGCCACCATCTGCTTGTGGTCGGCAACTTCGGAAAGCAGCCAATCCTGGAAAGGCGGTCCCCCGTCTTGTTCGCCGCAGTTGAAAGACTATCGACCAGGTCGCAAAACGGCGTGCCGCTCTCCTGCGGTGTAGCAAGGGGGTGCAAGCTTCCGATTTCTTGGAGCGATTTCGCCCAGCACTCGAAAAAAACGAGAAGACAGCACTTCAGGCCATAGGATTTGGCAGGCGCAGAAGGACCGCCTTCAGACTTACTGCTCGAGCGAGGGGCTTGCCTACTTCGCATATGTCGCCGATATGAGGATTGGTGGCCATACCGCCCGCATCAACCAACCAATTGACGCAAAAAATGTCGAGATACCAAGAGCATAAGGTGGCAATCGCCCCGATGATGGATTGGACGGACCGCCATTGCCGGTTCTTCCATCGCCAGCTGACTCGCCGTGCGTTGCTCTACACCGAGATGGTGGTGGCGGACGCGGTCATCCAGGGCGCGCGCGAGCGCCTGCTTGGTTTTGATGAGGCGGAACATCCGGTCGCGCTGCAGCTCGGCGGCTCCGATCCGGGGAAGCTGGCCGAGGCGGCGCGCATCGGCCAGGCTTTCGGCTATGAGGAAATCAACCTCAATGTCGGCTGCCCGTCGGACCGCGTCCAGTCCGGTACGTTCGGCGCCTGCCTGATGAAGGTGCCTGACCTCGTCGCCGACTGTGTCGCGGCGATGAAGGCGGCCGTGACCATTCCCGTAACCGTCAAATGCCGCATCGGCGTCGACGAGCAGGATCCCGAGCCGGCGCTGGATGCGCTTGCAGACGGCGTTTTCGCGGCCGGCGCCGACGCCCTTTGGGTGCATGCGCGCAAGGCATGGCTGGAGGGGCTGAGCCCCAAGGAAAACCGCGACATCCCGCCGCTCGACTACGGTCGCGTCTATCGGCTGAAGACGAGAAAAACGAGCGAATTCATCGGCATCAATGGCGGTATTCAATCGCTTGAAGAGGCGCAGACGCATCTCCAGCACCTCGACGGCGCCATGCTCGGCCGCGCCGCCTACCATACTCCAGGCATTCTGACCGGCGTCGATTCCATGTTTTATGGAGAGCGGACCGTTCCCTTCGATTTCGCCGCGCTGATCGACGTCATGGCCGGCTACGCCGCACGCCATGTCGAACAGGGCGGGCGGCTCGGTCATGTCACCCGCCACATGGTCGGGCTATTCCATGGATTGCCCGGTGCGCGCCGCTACCGCCAGATCCTCTCCACGGATGCAACGCGCCCCGGCGCTGGGCCGCAGGTGCTGAAGACGGCGTTCGCTGCGGTCGACCTCAGCGGGGCGGTCGACAAGGCCGCCTGAACCGCTTTCGCCGAACGTCAATCCCGGAGGGTCATCCGGTCGCCGCGCACGTCGAAGCCGGACAGCGAACTGATGAAGTTCATGCCGAGCAGGCTCTGGCCAAGCATACCGGGTGCCGCGACCATCACCGGCATATTCTTTCGCACGATGCCGCCGATGGCCAGTTCGTTGGTTTTCACAGCCGCGGCGCGCGCCGTGCCGTTGGCGGTCGAGACCGGTATGGTGAAATCGAGAGCGGCGGGATTGATCCCGGCTGCCTGGGCGTCCTGCGACGTCAACACGGTGCTGGTCGCTCCTGTGTCGACCACCGTGCGCACTGGCGCGCCGTTGATCAGGATGCGCGCCTCGAAATGGCCATTGTCGGCCTTGTCGAGCGTCACGGTGGCATGGCCGTCCTCGATGCCCAGCGCCAGCGGGCTGCCGGGAACAAGGCCAGCGGTTACCCGGTTGGCGAAATCCTGCAATTCGTAGCGATATTGATAGCCGGCGATCAGCGCGAGCGCGATCGCCGCCCACGCGCCGAGATTGCGCGCCATGGCGCTGAGCGGGCGGCCCGACCTTAGAAGGCCGGCGCCGATGAGCGCGCCGAAGGCGCCCAGCCAGATCAACCGGCCGAAATCATCGTTCTCGACGCCGAGCGTATTGCCGGCGGAATCGTTGAACATCAGCAGCACCGCGCCGACGCCGATGACGAGCATCAGGATCCAGAACAGGCGGTTCATGTCGGCAATCCGTTCACGAGAGCGCGTCGCGTTCCCGTGCCATACGGGTGCGGCGGGTTTCGCGGCGCGGCCGGCGCTCGACCGTCTCCAGCCTTGCAGGCAGTTGGGCCATGACGTTACGGCGCGCCTGCGCCGTCATGTCGATCCAGGCGCCGATCTCGTCCCGGGTGCGGCCGCACCCGAAACAGAAACCGGTCTTCATATCGATCGAACAGACCAGAATGCATGGGGATTCGATGGCCGTCATGAATGTTTCCTTGGCTGACTTCCACATGGTGCAACGGCATGGCCTTTGCAAGCCCTCGGGAATGCGTCGCTCGCGGCCGCTTTTACATCAGGCGCGGGAGGTTGTGCCGGCGCACGAGGGCGGCTATGCCGCTGCCATCTGCAAGGACGATTTCCACGACATGACCAGAGCACAGCCCTTCGACGATTTCCGTAACCTGCTGGCCAACCTGCCGGCGGCCGACACGACAGCCGAGGCCCGTGTGCGAACGCTGTTCGCCAAGGCGGACAAGCCAAGGAACTCGCTTGGTCGCATCGAGGATATCGCTGCCTGGCTGGCAGCATGGAGCGGCCGTGCGCCGCCGGCAGTGACGCGGCCTCTGGTCGCGGTCTTTGCCGGCAACCATGGTGTTGTCAGGCACGGCGTCTCGCCGAGAGTCGTGGCGGCGACCGCCAACGCCGTCGAACTGTGTGCGGCCGGCGGTGCAGCGATCAACCAGGTCTGCGTCGCCAACGACCTCGGGCTGAAGGTTTTCGATCTCGCCTTGCATATTCCGACAGCCGACATCACGCAGGATGCCGCACTCGACGAGCGGGGTTGCGCCGCGACCATGGCCTTCGGCATGGAGGCGATCGCCGGCGGCGCCGACCTGCTTTGCCTCGGCGATCTGGGCGTCGGCAATTCCACCGTCGCCGCGGCCCTGTTCGCGGCCGTGTTGGGCGGCAAGGGCGCCGATTGGGTCGGCCCGGGTTCTGGCGCCGATGCGGCGATGCAGGCGCGCAAGGCGGAGGTGGTCGATGCGGCGCTGGCTTTCCACGCCGGCCATCTCGATGAGCCGTTGGAGGTGCTGCGCCGGCTCGGCGGCCGCGAGTTCGCGGCGATAGCCGGCGCCATCCTTGCGGCACGGATGCAGAGAATCCCCGTGCTGCTCGACGGAGTTGCGGCAACGGCAGCCGCAGCGGTCCTGCATGCCGCCAATCCTGCCGCGCTGGATCATTGCCTTCTCGCCGGCCTGTCGCCGGAGCCCGCGCATGCGCAGGCCGCCGAGCGCCTTGGCCTTCGCCCCTTGCTTGACCTCGGCGTCGGCCACGGCGAGGGAGTAGGCGCGGCACTTGCCGCCGGCCTAATCAAGGCAGCGGCACTGACCAGTTCGGGCATGGCCGCGGCCGTTCGCGGCTAGGCCGAGCATTCGTCGCTCATTCCACGCATGAGGCGCGTCAACGCCGACGCGCCGCGACCGCCGCGGTCGGCAGGGCCGGCAGTTCCTCCATCACCCGGCTCAGCGGGAAGATGGCAATCGCCTCTGTGCCTTCGCGCAGCTTGGAATGAAGTTGGAATTCGCCGCCATGCATGGCGAGCAGGCCCTGCACGATCGGCAGACCAAGTCCGGTGCCCTGTTCGGCGCTCTTGATGGCGATCGAACCCTGGCCGAAGGCCGAAAGCACTACCGGGATCTCGTCTTCCGGTATGCCGGGGCCGTTGTCCCTGACCGAGATGTATTGTCCGCCGCCGGCCGTCCAGCCGACGCGCACGCGGATTTCGCCGCCGGTGGCGGTGAACTTGATCGCGTTGGACAAGAGGTTGAGGGTGATCTGGCGCACCGCGCGCTCGTCGGCGAACAGGCGCGGCAAGGCATGTTCGAAATCCTGAATGACGCGGATATCCTTGTTGCGCGCCTTCAACTCCATCATGTGGCAGCAATCCTCGACAATGCCGAGCAGCATCACCGGCTCTTCATTGAGCTGGTACCGGCCGGCCTCGATGCGCGACAGGTCGAGGATCTCGTTGATGAGGTCGAGAAGATGCTGGCCGGATTCGTGCACGTCATGGGCATAGTCGCGATAAGTGGGATTGCTCATCGGCCCCAGCACTTCGTTCGACATCACTTCGGAAAAACCGAGAATTGCGTTGAGCGGCGTGCGCAATTCATGGCTCATCGAGGCAAGAAAGCGCGATTTGGCCAGATTGGCATCTTCCGCGCGCCGCCGCGCCTCGTCCGACATCGATTTCGCGGTCTCGACTTCGGCGATCAGTGCGTCCTTTTCGGAGCGGAACGACAAAAGCATCAGGGAGGAGCGGTTGAGGTTCCGCGCGATATAGGCAAAGAAAGGCAGCGAAAGAACGAGCAGTACGGCCATGATCGCCCCGACCGGCATCCACAGCCTTATTTCGGCGTAGGCGTAAAGCGTCACCGGAACAGCGAAAGTCGCCAGCAACGCCCCGCGCAGGGATGAGGCCATGATAGCGGTTCCGGCCATGGCAAGCAGCAGCACCACGGCCTTGACCACCTGAAACTGGTCGACCGCGCAGGCACCGCAGCCGAGCCAGACGAACCAGCCCCAGCCGAGGCCGCACAGGAAATGTGCGAACAGGAATTCTCTCTGGGTTTGCAACGGGTTAAGATCGGACGCTTCCACGCGTTCGACGCGGCGCGCCATGAAAGCCAACATCGTGTAGCAGGTCAGGGTGAACAGCGCCCAGAGAATGATCTCATTGCCGATGCCGGCCAGCCGGCCAAGCGCGGCGATCGCCAGGACGAGCAGCGGAATGGCAATGGCCCCGCTGGTCATCGCGCGCGCATGGAGTCTCAGCAGTTCGCGATCGAAATCCGGATTGCCGGCCTGTTGCGAAAGACGGTCGCGCGTCTTGCGCACCGCGCGCGCGACATCGCTGTTGCGATGGCGTTTCCTGCGGTCCACAATGAATTTGTCCGCTGTGTTCGAGCGTTGCAAAGGCATGAAGACTTCAATTATGCGGGCGGCATTTCAAGGTGTTAAGCTACGTTCGAATGATTAACCAACCGTTTGCCATATGAGCCGTTCCTGGTCGCAAGGACCGCGCCGGCGGTACGCTGCGCCGCGCCCGCGAACCCCATGGCGCAAATTGCTGGACTATGGGCTGACGGTCATCGTTCTGGGGCTGCTGATCGTGCTTGCGGCGCGCCTCGATCGCGTGGAGACGCGAAAGACACAGGGCGTCGCCATCATCAATGATGGCGACTCGATCACGCTCGGGGCCGAACGCATCCGCATGCGCGGCATCGACGCGCCGGAATACACCCAGACCTGCCGCAAGAACGGCGCCGATTATTCCTGTGGCACGCTTGCGCGCCAATCTCTGGTGCGCCTGATCGCCGGCAGGCCCGTCATCTGCAGCGGCTGGCAGCGCGATCGTTACGGCCGGCTGCTCGGCGATTGCAAGGCGGGCGATACCGATCTCAACCGCGCACAGGTCGAGGCAGGCTGGGCGGTCGCTTTCGGCGATTACGAGAGCGAGGAAGCGATCGCGCGCGCGGCAAGGGCCGGCATCTGGGCAGGTACATTCGACCAGCCGCAAGATTGGCGCGACAGCCACCATGGCGAGTCCGTCGAGAGAAAACATGGCACGCTCGCCTCCATCGCCGATGCCGTGCGAGAGATTTTCCGCTTCTGGTAAGCCGGCGGAAGCTGAACCCTGCCGTCACCGGCAAGAACTGGAGGATCGAATGAAGCTCTTCGACGGCGGCCGGGCGCCCAACCCAAGGCGGGTTCGCGTTTTTCTGGCCGAGAAGGGAATCGCGGTTCCGCTGGTGTCCGTCGACATGGGCGCGCTGGAACACAGGCAACAGGCGGTCAGCTCGCGCAATCCACTGCGGCGACTGCCGGTGCTGGAGCTTGACGACGGCACCGTCATCACCGAGTCCGTCGCCATCTGCCGCTATTTCGAGGAACTCAATCCCGAGCCCGCACTGTTCGGTCGCGGGGCGCTCGGCAAGGCGCAGGTCGAGATGTGGCAAAGGCGGATGGAATTCAACCTGCTGACCTGCGTCGCGCAAGCTTTCCGCCACACCCATCCGGCCATGAAGGAATGGGAGATCCCGCAGATTCCCGAGTGGGGCGAGGCCAACAAGCCGAAGGCAATCGAATTCCTGCGACTTCTCGACGGCGAGCTGGGAACCCGCGAATTCGCCGCCGGCGACGCCTATTCGATCGCCGATATCACCGGGATGATCGCCATCGATTTTATGAAACCGGCGCGCATCAAGGTGCCGGACGAGTGCAGCAATGTGTTGCGCTGGTATCGGATGGTTTCGAGCCGGCCGAGTGCCGCGGCCTGAGGATGACTGCGGAACTCGAAAGCTTCGCCGCGACGGTTCGCGCCTGCCGCATCTGCGTCGACAATCCGATCGGCCGGCCACTGCCGCACGAACCGCGCCCGGTGCTGCGACCCTCGTCGAATGCCCGCATCCTGATTGCCAGCCAGGCGCCGGGAACCAAGGTGCATCTGTCGGGCATGCCGTTCACCGATGCTTCGGGCGACCGGCTGCGAGACTGGCTCGGCGTCACCAGCGAGGAGTTCTACGACACCGAGAAGTTCGCTATCGTGCCGATGGGCTTCTGTTTCCCCGGCCAGGACGCCAAGGGCAGCGACTTGCCGCCAAGGCGTGAATGCGCGCCGGCCTGGCGCGCGCCGTTGATGGGGCTCATGCCGCAGATCGACTTGGTGCTGACGATCGGCATCTACGCGCAGTCCTGGCACATGGGTGCCGCGCGGCGCCCGTCCCTGACGGAAACGGTGAGGGACTGGCGCTCCATCTGGGAGAAATCCGCTGGCCAGAAGGTGCTGCCGCTGCCGCATCCGTCCTGGCGCAACACCGGCTGGCTGAAGCGGAATCCCTGGTTTGAAATGGATTTGCTGCCTTTCCTCAGGTCGGAAATCCGCTATCGCCTCGGTTAGACATTCAGCAAGAAACCACCGGCTTTTCCGCCAATCAGCAGAATTTTTTTCTTGTGGAAGCCTATAATAACGCCGATTATGGCCAATCCATTCCTCAGGAGCTTTCAATGGACCGCCTTGACCGAAAAATTCTCCGCCTCCTGCAGGAGGACGCGACGCTCGCGGTCGCAGATGTCGCCAAGAAAGTGGGACTGTCGACGACCCCTTGCTGGCGGCGCATCCAGAAGCTCGAGGAAGAGGGCGTCATCAAGCGGCGTGTCGCCATTCTCGATCATGAAAAGGTCAATGTGCGGGTCACCGTCTTCGTCTCGATCCGCACCAATTCGCACAGCCATGAATGGCTGCGGCGTTTTTCCGAAGTCATCCAGGAATTCCCCGAGGTGGTCGAGTTCTACCGCATGAGCGGCGATGTCGACTACCTCCTGCGTGTCGTGGTGCCCGACATTGCAGCCTATGATGCCTTCTATAAGCGGCTGATCGCCAAGATCGAGATTCGCGACGTCTCGTCCTCCTTCGCCATGGAGCAGATCAAGTACACGACCGAAATCCCGCTCGATTACATGGTGCTGGACAAGGAATCGGGCGCGAACGCGGCCTGAGCGCGCGTGGCCTTGGTGCATGCAAGGTCACGCAAGCTCGCCTTGCTTAGTTCTTCTTTTTGTTGAGGAAAGTCCAAGGCGAGTTGACCGGTAGGGTTATTGTGTCCGGCACGGTGTCGACGCCGGTCACGTCTGCCTTGCGCACGGTATAGCCCGACTGGATGACCGAGACGCCGTCCAGGATGAAAAGCTGGCTCTTCTCCATGCCTGGTTTCAGCGCGCCGGTTACGGAAACCGGCTGGTAGGCCCGCGATATTTTGTAGGGCTGAGCCGGGGTGACCAGGACGATCTGGTTGGGTGGTGGTGTCGGCATGTGGCTGCAGGCGCCGGTCCACGGCACCAGTAGGAATTGATAGACAAGATCGCCTTCGCGATCGACCGGCAACGCATAGCCGGCTATTTGTATGGTCTTGTCCTGCAGGCCGAGGGATAACGTCTCGCCGCGATCGGGCAATTTTGCCGCGATCATCGGCAGGCCAGCTTCTTCGGCAACCGCCTGGGTCGCCGGGCGCAAATCCTTCCAGAATATGTGTGTGGTCTCGGCCGAAGCGAGGGCGGCTGTAAAAGCCGACATCGCGCCCGCGAACGCTGCCATGGCTATCAGACGTTTGGTCATCGGACGTTTTCCTTTGCGTTCGAGTAAAGACACCGCCACCGGCGACGTCAACGCTCGAGCCGCATTACATGCCGGCGAGAACCGGTCATGCCGGCGTCGTGAAAGCCGCGCGCCGCAAACATGTCGCGAAACCCCATGAAACGGTAGCTCGGCGATGCCTCGCCCACCGGATAGGCCTCAATGATATGCGCCCCCTTGGCGAACGCGTGGTCAATGGCCGCATCGAGCAATGCGGAAGCAAAACCGCGGCCGCGCAAAGCCCTTGGCACATAAAAGCAGACGATTGACCATACCCCCGTCTCGCTGTCGTCCTGCTGCTTTGAAAGCCTTCGGTAGGTTTCGCGCGGCGCGACCGAACACCAGGCAACGGTCTTGCCGTCGATCTGGGCGAGGATGCCGACCGGCCTGCCGGCATCGATAAGTGCCATCATCTGGCGCTTTTTCTCATCATTCGGGATGTGCTCGCGGACGGACTGCCGCCACGCCATGCACCAGCAATATCTTGGCGCACCCGGCTGCTCGAACAATATCTCGAAGTCGCCGCGTGTTGCCGGCGTCACCTCCGTGAACCGGATATCGGCAAGATCAGCTTTTTCTGGAGGTGAGCCGTTCCAGCCTTTTGGCATCCGTTAACTCCTTCACGGCGTCCCGGCCGATCCAGCGCGCCGTCTTGTCGGATGATCCGGCCAACTTTTGCGCGAGCGCAAGGGCAGGGGCATGCAGCGCCGCCGAGCGTTTGCCGATCTGCCGCAGCGCCCAGCTGACCGCCTTCCTGACGAAATTGCGCGGATCGCCGGCATGCGCCTCGATCAACGGCAGATAGGCGAGAAACGTCGCGTCCGGCTCCTGCTTCAGATGCACTGCGCTCCACGCCACCATGGCAAAGCCGGCGCGGCGCACGAACTCGCGTTCGTCGGCAGCAAACTCCTCGATCAACTCACGCCGGAACGGCGTTTCAGCAAAGAGATCCGAAACGCTGTCTACGATCTCCCATGAATCGAAATCGCCGGCCCAGCGGCGGCACTGCTCGGCCGTGATCCTTTTCTGCTCCCCGGTGAACGCCGCCACCAGCCGCGCCTCGCGAACACCGCTGTCCCACAGGGCAAGCGCCCGCTCGTGATTGCGCTTCAGCTTGCGCGCCAGCGGCCGCAAATCCGAATTGCCTACACCAAGCGCCGTCGCGGTGTTGATGCCGAACCGGGCCATGCCGGCGCGGTTTTCCTGCGTGCCGATCGAGCGCAGGTGAGCGACGACGTCGTCCGCGCTCCAGCTCGGGCAGGGCAGGGACATCTGCGTTCTACTTTTCCAGCCTCGCCAGCAGTGAGGATGTGTCCCAGCGCCTGCCGCCCATCGCCTGGACGTCCTTATAGAACTGGTCGACGAGCGCCGTCACGGGCAGTCTGGCCCCGTTGCGGTCGGCTTCATCAAGGCAGATGCCGAGATCCTTGCGCATCCAGTCGACCGCGAAGCCGAAGTCGTATTTGCCTGCATTCATCGTCTTGTGCCGGTTCTCCATCTGCCACGAGCCCGCTGCGCCCTTGGAGATCACATCGATGACCTTCTCGATGTCGAGCCCGGCTTTCCTGCCGAAATGGATGCCTTCGGACAGTCCCTGCACCAGCCCGGCGATGCAGATTTGGTTGATCATCTTGGTGAGCTGGCCGGCGCCTGCCGGTCCCATAAGCCCTACCATCCGGGCATAGGCGTCGATGACGGGCCTGGCTTTGTCGAAGGCTGCCTGATCGCCGCCGACCATGACGGTCAGAATGCCGTTTTCGGCGCCGGCCTGGCCGCCGGAGACCGGCGCGTCGAGGAACGAGAAGCCGCGCTCCTGTGCGGTCTCGGCCAATTCGCGCGCGACCTCGGCCGATGCCGTGGTGTTGTCGATGTAGACGGCGCCCTTTTTCATGGCCTGAAAGGCACCGTCCTTTGCCGTCGTCACCGAACGCAGATCGTCGTCATTGCCCACGCACGAGAAAACAAAGTCCTTGCCTTCGGCAGCCTGCGCCGGCGTCAGGGCGAGAGCGCCGCCGTGCTGGGCGACCCATTGCTCCGCCTTTGCCCCGGTGCGGTTGTAGACGGTGACGTCATGGCCGCCCTTGTTCTTCAGATGCGCGGCCATGGGGTAGCCCATGACGCCAAGACCGAGAAATGCCACCGATGCCATGGCTTGTTCCTTCCGACGGGAGCAAAGATTGCAGTTGCGGAAGGTCTAGGCCATGCGGCGGATTCGTCAAGGCGCGCGCCGCGCCATCGACTGGCACAGATCAGGTAGGCTTACCGTTTCAGGTGAATGGTAATCCGGCGCTCGATCCATTCGACCCCGTGGCGCAGGATCTCGACCATCACCAGATAGACGATTGCCACCCAGACATAGGCCTGGAAGTCGAAGGACTTGGCGTAGGCGAGTTTCGCATTGCCCATCAGGTCGTAGACGGTGATGATGGCGACGATCGCGGAGGCCTTGATCATCAGAACGAGTTCATTGCCGTAGGGTCGCAAGGCCACGATGATCGCCTGGGGCAGTATGACCTTGCGCAGCGTCTGCAACTTGTGCAGGCCGAGCGAAGCGGCGCCTTCCCACTGGCCCCTTGGAACGCTCTCTATGGCGCCGCGCAAGATTTCGGCCTGATAGGCGGCCGTGTTGAGCGCAAAGGCGAACACGCCGCAGTTGAAGGCGTCGCGGAAGAACCACCATAGCCCAACCGATTCGAGCTGCACGCGGAAAGAACCGACCCCGTAATAGACCAGATAGACCTGGACCAGCAGCGGCGTGCCGCGGAAGAAATAGACGTAGCAATAGGCGGGCCACGACAGCAACCGGTTGTTCGACATGCGGCCATAGGTGACGGGCAGCGACAGGATGGCGCCGGCCACCATCGACACAGCCACCAGCGACAGGGTGGTTCCAAGTCCCTGCAGATAGGCCGGCGCATATCGTGCGAAGAACTCGCCGTTCCACGCGGAGACCAGATAGGCCAGTATGCCGAAGCCGAAGAGGATCCAGAGGCCGACGAGTGCGTATCCCACGATACGGGCACGCGGCCAGCCGCGCGCCGGCGGCGGCGGCCGATCGACGGCAATGGTGTCGGTGACGCTCATCGCGCTTCCTTCTGCCCGAGCGACCGCAAGATGAAGCCGGTGGCGATCGAAGACAGGATTGCCAGGATGAGAAAGACCAGCGCCGCGACGCTGTAGAACAGGAACGAATGTTTGGTGACGCGCGCCGCGACGCCCGCATTGCGCAAGGTCTCGGCGAGGTTGACGACCGAGACCAGGGCTGTGTCCTTGAGCAGGCTGAGCCAGCAATTCTCG
This sequence comes from Mesorhizobium sp. BR1-1-6, assembly GCF_020165355.1. NCBI lineage: Bacteria > Pseudomonadati > Pseudomonadota > Alphaproteobacteria > Hyphomicrobiales > Phyllobacteriaceae > Mesorhizobium > Mesorhizobium sp. BR1-1-6. Next base: position 108,507 of record NZ_JAIUHZ010000010.1, read on the forward strand.
AGACCGGGGAAGGCGATGCGCAGCAATTGAGGCAGGATCACCTTGCGCATGGTCAGCCACTTCGACAGACCGATCGCATAGCCGCCCTCATACTGGCCCTTCGGAATGGCGCGAAAGGCCGAAAGGAATACCTCGCTGGCATAGGAAGAGAAGATCAGCGAGAGCACGATCATGCCGGCGATGAAGCTGTCGACATCGATCGTCGCCTCGGGCCTGAAGAAGCGGATGATGTATTGCAGCAGGATGGGCATGCCGAAGAAGAACAGGAAGAGCGTCACCAGCTCCGGAAGGCCCCGAAACATGGTGGTGTAAATGTTCGCGGCCAGCCGCAGCGAAGGCTCTTCGGATTGCTTTGCCCAGGCAATGAAAAAGCCGATCGTCAGGCCGATCGGAAGCGTGGCGAGCGCCAGCGCGATGGTGACCACCGCGCCATAGGCGATATCGTCAAGCCAGCCATTGGGTCCCCAACTGAGAAGTGTCCATATGCTTTGGGCTGGCATCGAGTGGTGTTATCTCCAGAGCTCCCAGATCGGGTAAGGCGGCAGGGAGACCCTGCCGCCCTTGGAGGTGATTATCAGGACTCGGCGCCGTAGACGTCGAACTTGAAGTACTTGTCGTTGATTTCCTTGTATTTTCCGTTGGCCCTGATGGCGTCGATGGCGGAATTCAGCTTGTTGACCAGATCGGTCTCGCCCTTGCGCACGGCAATGCCGGCGCCAGGTCCGAAAATCTCGACCGGCTGCGGCGAGGGCTGGCCGAGGATCTTGCAGCAGGCACCGTCAGGCGAATCCAGCCACTGCTGCAGCACCACGATATCATCCTCGATGGCGTCGAGGCGGCCGTTGGCCAGATCCGCCTGTTCCTCGGGGCTGCTCGGATAACCCTTGATCGTGCTGTCGGTGTAGGTCTTCGAGGCATAGTTGAAATGCGTCGTCGTGGTGGCCACGCCGATACTCTTGCCGGCGAGGTCCTCCTTGGTCACGCCCTTCAGCGTCGAATCCTTCGGGACGGCGAGCGCCGAGGGCGTGTTGTAGTATTTGTGAGTGAAGTCGACCTTCTCGGCACGCTCCGGTGTGATCGACATCGAGGCCACGATGGCGTCGAACTTGCCCGCCTGCAGCGCCGGGATGATGCCGTCCCAATCCTGGGCGACAAAGGTGCATTTGACCTTCATCTCGTCGCAGAGCGCCTGGGCGATGTCGATGTCGAAACCGACGAGCTTGCCATCGGAAGTCAGGTTGTTGAAGGGCGGGTAGGCGCCCTCGGTGCCGATCCTCAGGGTCTTTTCCTGGGCCTGGGCTACGCCGAGCGTCAGCAGCGCGGCCGAAGCGGCGAGCGCGATACGCAGTGCAATACGCATAATGATCCTCTCTTTATGGTCCCGGCCGTCGTTCCGAAACGGCTCTGTGGGGGCGGTGCTTTTGACCGCCCGCTGGCCCGATACTCCCACTCTTTCCAAGAAAAAAGCAACTGCAAAACCACGAAAATCGGCAATGTCCTTCTGCCGTTACGTTACTTCTCAAGCAACGAGGCCGGTCGCGCGCTCGACGAAGTCGGCTATCGATTTCACGTCGTCGAGATCGAACACCGGCAGGCTTTTGTCCTCGATGACGAAGTCGGCCGCAATGGCAACGATCCCGGGGTCACCCGCCGAAAGCGGCGTCCGGTCCTTCGCCTCCAGGCGCCGGGTTTCGATCTTGCGGTGGGCTTCGCGCTTGTAGCCTTCGACCAGCACGATGTCGGACGGCGCAAGCCGCGACAGGATGGCTTCCAGCGCCGGCTCATCCTCGCCGCGCAATTCGTGCATCAGCGCCCAGCGATTGGCGGAGACGATGGCGACTTCCATGGCTCCTGCCTGCCGGTGGCGAAAGCTGTCCGCGCCCGGCTTGTCGATGTCGAAATCATGATGGGCGTGCTTTACGGTCGAAACCCTCCAGCCGCGCCCAACGAGTTCCGCGACCAGTTTCTCAGTCAGGGTCGTCTTGCCGGAGTTCTTCCAGCCGGTGATGCCGAAGAGGCGCTTGTTCATCTCAGATGCTCTGCAGCAACCGCGCCGCCTTGGCAAGATCGTCGGGCATGTTGATGTTGATCGGCCGCCGTGGCCAGCCGCTTTCGAGCCGCAGCAAGGTCTTGTCGCCGCCGCCCCTGCATCTGGATTGAACGCCGGCCAGCATCAATCCCGCAATATCTCTCACCATCATCGAGCCCGTGCGCCTTCGCGAAAATTCCCCGCGAGCCTCTTATATGCCGTCCGGGGCCATGGCAGGACCAGTGCTTTCCGCGACGATCCTGCGCCGGCCGACGACGCGCTCACGATAAAGCGCGTAAAGGCCGGAGCCGACGATTGTGCTGGCGCCGATGATCATTGTCATGTCGGGGACATCGCCGAAGACCAGCAGGCCGAGCACAATGGACCAGAGCAGCGCCGTATAGCGGAACGGTGCTATGAAGGAAATCTCGCCCGAGCGCATCGCCATGATGATGAATTGGTAGCCGATGAGCACCAGCACTGCTGCGAGCGCCAGCAGCGCAGTGGCTTTTCCCGTCATCGGTGTCCAGCCGCCCATCGGCGACAGCAGCAGCGCGCCGACCACCGTCATGGCCAATGCCGTTGCGGTGGAGACCAGCAGCGTGGGGATAGCCTGCGGAATCCGCTTGGTGGCGAGGTCGCGCACTGCGCAGCAGGCGACGCTGGCCAGCGCCACGAGCGAAAACATGCTGAACCCCTCGAAGCCCGGGCGCACCACGACCAGCACGCCGGCAAATCCAACGGCGATCGCCAGCCAGCGGCGCCAGCCGACCGCCTCGCCGAAGACAAGGGCCGCGCCCATTGTCACGGCCAGCGGCAGTGCCTGCAGGACGGCCGAGACGCTGGCGATCGGCAAATGGGCAAGCGCGACCAGGAAGGTCACCGTCGCGCCGGCCTCGGCAAGGACGCGCAGCGCCACCAGTGGCTGCAGCATCGAGCGCGGCCGGACCAGCGCGCCGCGCTGCCAGGCAAGCAGGCCGACGAAGAGCGAGGCAAATGCGCCTCTGATCAGCATGACCTGCGCCATGTTCATCGACTGCGACGAATATTTGGTGATCGCGTCATTGAGGGTGAAGCCGGCCATCGCCACCACCATGAACAACGCACCGCGAAGATTGGGAGAAAGGGGCAAGATCTCTACCGGTTCTGCTTTGAAAAAAGCCTGTAGCAGCCGGGACCGAAACAGCAACGACAAAGGGCTGGGCCACGGCCTTGATCGCGGCCCAGAATTTCAACCGCGGATGACCGGCCTTACTTCTTCGGCGTTAGCACCTCGGTGCCGCTGCCGTCTTTGCCGGCGATCGTCCACAGGCCGTGCAGCGAGCCGTCGTCATCCATCTTGTAGACGACAAGGCCGATCTCCTTGCCCAGGACATAGCCGGCCGAGAAGGCGTTGTCGTTGCGCATGCAGATGCCGTCCGAGGACGAGCCGCCGGTTTCCCAATGGATCGTGCAGGTCGTGCCGCTTGTCAGCGTGATGGTTGCTTCGCCGCCATAGGCCGAACCATCGAAATTGGTGCCGGCGACATCGTAAGTGCCGCCGATGGATTGCGCCGCCGCCGGCATGGCGGCGAGGCCGAGCAAGGCAACAGAAAAGATGAATTTGCGCATAATGTTTTCCCCACGGAGCGAAAGCCGCTACCGGATGGAAGGCTAGGCGCGAAAACGGCTGGGGTAAATCAGGCGGGCATCCGCCGGCGGAGATTTATTGCGGCATGGCCGCAATAGTCACGGTCCCTCGAGGCTGGCGGCGATGGCGCTGACCAGCGGGTCGTATTTCGACTTCACGGCCGGCGGATATTCGATCCAGACGGTGCGGATGACGCCGTCCTTGCCGAACAGGCGGCGCTCATAAAAGATGTTCCCGGCCTTCAGCCCCGAAAGCACGGCCCAGTTCTTTCCCGTCCTGCTGTAGGTGACCTTGTAACCCGCCTCCGTGCTGGCTTTCTCGGTCGCGACGAAGTGTCTCGGCGTGTCGTTGTCGATATTCAGGATGCCGGAACAGATCAGGCTGGCGCCGTCGGGCGCGAGCCATTGCTGGCCGTCACCGTTGTCCGGTTCGGGCTGGCGGTCGGTGAAAACATCATCGGGAAAGGTGCAGACCGTGCCGAATCGCTCGTTGGTGTAGGTGAAAGGAGCGGCGGCCGAGGGGATTGCCGCGATCGCCGCAACGAATGCCAATACCGAGCGCGCGCACTTCATTCCATTCCTCCAGCAGTCAGCCGGAAGCGATCCTGCACCAGATCCGTGGGAAAATCAGCCGCCGGTGACGCTCATATGCCGCGACACGGAGGGGCGGCTGGTGCGGCGGTCGATGATGAAATCATGCCCTTTCGGCTTGCGCCCGATCGCCTCGTCGATCGCCGCGCCGACCAGATCGTTGCCTTCGGACGCACGCAACGGCTCCCTGAGATCGGCGGCATCCTCCTGGCCCAGGCACATATAGAGCGTGCCGGTGCAGGTCAGCCGGACGCGGTTGCAGCTCTCGCAAAAATTATGGGTCATCGGCGTGATGAAGCCGAGCCGGCCACCGGTTTCCGCGACATGGACATAGCGGGCCGGACCGCCGGTCTTGAACGGGACGTCTGTCAGCGTGAACTGGCGCTCCAGCGAGGCGCGCAGCAGCGACAGCGGCAGGTACTGGTCGGTGCGGTCGGCGTCGATCTCGCCCATCGGCATGGTTTCGATGACGGTCAGGTCCATGCCGCGGCCATGCGCCCAGCGCATCATCTCAGGCAATTCGGCGTCGTTGAAATCCTTCAGCGCCACGGCGTTGAGCTTTAGCTTCAGCCCCGCCGCCTGCGCCGCATCGATGCCGGCCATGACCTTGCCGAGATGGCCCCAGCGGGTGATTGCGTGGAACTTGTCGGCATCAAGCGTGTCGAGCGAAACATTGATGCGCTTGACGCCGCAATCGGCGAGCTCGGCAGCAAAACGCGAAAGCTGCGAGCCGTTGGTGGTCAGCGTCAGTTCTTCCAGCGCGCCGCTTTCGAGATGACGCGACAGCTGACGGACCAGGTGCATGATGTTCTTGCGCACCAGCGGCTCGCCGCCGGTGAGACGCAATTTGCGCACGCCCTTTGCGATGAAGACGCTGCACAGCCGGTCGAGTTCCTCGAGCGACAGCAGGTCCTTCTTGGGCAGGAAAGCCATGTCCTCGGCCATGCAATAGGTGCAGCGGAAATCGCAGCGGTCGGTGACCGACACGCGCAGGTAGCTGATCGTGCGGCCGAAAGGATCGATCATGTCCATGCGTGAAGCGTTTCCCGTGGCTGTGAACGACGGCGTTATATATCGCTATGTGATACGATCCGGCCTGTCGTTCAAGATAGCCGCTCTCGATCTTTGGTAACATTCCCCGACCGACACCGGATGTCGGCTGCCTGGTACGGGCTTTTCCAATCCGGCGAAGCGGCGTAGGGAAGGGCGGTTCGAAACGGAAAAACACCATGACGGCGCCGAAGGAACTGCGGGTCTCCAAAGACCGCAAACTGCTCTCCGTGGCCTTTCCCGGCCACCAGCCATTCGAGCTGCCGGCCGAGCTGCTGCGCGTCGCCTCGCCGTCGGCCGAGGTGCAGGGCCATTCGCCGGACCAGCGGGTGACCGTTCCGGGCAAGCGCGATGTCGCCATCCTCAAAATTGAACCGGTCGGCAACTACGCGGTGCGCATCACCTTCGATGATTTCCATAACACCGGTATCTTCACCTGGAATTACCTGCACACGCTGGGCCACGAGAAGGATGCGCGCTGGAATGCCTATCTTGCCGAGCTGGCACAAAAGGGTCTCAGCCGCGACCGTTAGCCGGCGGGCGTCGTCAAGATGTCATGGAGCGGGAGTAGGGGCGGCGGATCGGGAGACAAGACAATGTCCATCATAACCACCGTCGAACAGCTTGAAGCGTTCTATGGCCTGCCCGGCGAAGCCTCGGTGGTCAAGGAACTCGACCACGTCATTCCCGAATACGCCGCCTTCATCGAGGCCTCGCCCTTCGTCGCGCTGGCGACCAGCGGGCCGGAAGGGCTGGATTGCTCGCCGCGCGGCGATCTCGCCGGCTTCGTGCGCATCGTCGATCCGAAAACCCTGATGATGCCGGACCGGCGCGGCAACAACCGCGCCGATTCGCTGAAAAACATCATTCGCGATCCCCGCGTCGGGCTGCTGTTCCTGGTGCCGGGCTCCGGAACGACGCTGCGCATCAACGGCCGCGCGCGCATCACCACGGATGCCGCGCTTTGCGCGTCGTTCACGGTCGACAGCAGGCCGGCACGCTCGGTGAGCGTCATCGATGTCGATACGGTCTATTTCCAATGCGCCCGCGCCATCGTGCGGTCGGAACTGTGGAACCCGGAAAGGCATGTCGATCCGAAGTCCCTGCCGACGCCAGGAAAGATCCTGGAGATCACCAGCCGCAGGAACATCGACGGCGAAACCTATGACAAGGAATGGCCGGAGCGGGCAAAAAAGACGATGTGGTGATCCGCTGGACCGCAATGGCGGTCAGGCGTCCTTCAACACCTCGTAGATCTTGCGCATCTGCTCGCCGATCATGTCGCACTGCTCCGGCGTCGACTGGCTCATCGCTTTCTCGATCAGCGCCATGTGCACCTTCAGCGCCTGCATCAGCAGCGCCTCGCCAGCTTCGGTGAGGGCCAGCCGCAGGATGCGCTTGTCCTTCTCGTCGCCTTCGCGGCGCAGCAGGCCGCGTGCCTCGAGCTGCGGCAACAGCATGGTGATGTTGGAGCGGCCGACGAGCAGCTTGCGGGCGAGATCGTGCTGCGACATGCCGGGATGGCGATAGAGATTCATCAAAACATCGAGCTGCGCGGGCTTCAGATCGAGCGGCGCGAGCTTCACGGCAAGCGTGCGCTCCAGCACATGGCAGGCGCGCGCAACCGCGACCCAGTTGCGAAACCGCGGGTTGTCCCAGGGCAGCTCTTGTTTATTGTTCATCTTTGAACTATTATGTTCATGCTTGAACGTATGGATGGAGTCCCACTATGGCATCATTCGGACTGAAGGTCATCCGGGGTGTATTCGGGGCCGCCGAACACGTCGCCCCGCGCCTTACGGGGCGCGCCGCATTCGAGCTGTTCTGCCGTACGCCGAACGCCAGGGTGCTGAGCGAGGGCGAACGTCGCGCCGTCGACCGCGCGGCCGATTTCATGGCCGAAGCGCGGCATCACCGGCTGAAGGCCGGATCCGGCTGCATCATGGCGCATGAATTCCGTCCGGAGCCGGGCAGGGCGTCCGCCGGAACGGTTCTCGTCGTCCATGGCTGGCGCTCGCGCACCGAATATATGCGCATGCTGATCGAGGGCTACCGCGCCGCCGGCTACAGGGTCGTCTCGCTCGACCTTCCCGGCCACGGCCAATCGCATGGCCGGCGATTGAACATGGTCAATGCCGTGGATGCGGTGCGAATCGCGGGCGAATGGTTCGGCCCGTTCGCGGCGGTGGTCGGTCATTCCTTCGGCGGCGCCGTCGCCGCCAATGCAATCGCCGGATCGATCAGGAACATTGCGCCGCTGGCGGCCGGGCGCCTGGTGCTGATCGCCGCGCCCAGTTCATTGCCGGCCATCTTCGCCGACTTCAGTCGCATGCTCAATGTCGGTCCGCGCTCGCAGGCCGCCATGGCGGACCGTGTCGAACATCTTTCCGGCCGGCCGCTGCACGAATTCACCGGCGATCGCCAGCTTGCCCAGGCGCCGGTGCCGACGCTGGTCATCCACGCACCCGACGATCGCGAAGTCTCGGCCGATCATGCCTGGCGTTATGCCGGCGCCGGTGACCATGTGTTGCTCCACTGGGCCGAAGGGCTCGGCCATCGCCGCATCCTGGCGGACAAGGGCGTGGTGGAACGCGCCGTCAGCTTCGTGGCCGCGCAACGGGAGCCGTCGCTGCTCCATTGAACCGCAATCAGGGCTGTTTCTTCTTCTCGCCGGGTTCCACCGGCAGTCCGGCCGCCTTCCAGGCGGTGTAGCCGCCAAGGATATGCTTGACCCGCGACAGCCCCATGTCCTGCGCGGTCTTGGTGGCGAGCGCCGAACGCCAGCCGCCGGCGCAGAAGAACACGAAGCTCTTTCCCGAAGCGAAGAACGGCTTGTGATAAGGGCTCTCGGGATCGATCCAGAATTCCAGCATGCCACGGGTGACATGTTTGGCGCCGGGAATCCTGCCGTCGCGTTCAATCTCGCGAGGATCTCGCAGGTCAACAAAGATGGTGCCTTCGTCCTCGATCAGGGCTGCCGCTTCCTCGGGCGAAAGCACTTCGATCTCGGCATTCGCCTCGTCCAGCAGTTCGCGATAACCCTTTTTCACCGTTCGATCCTCCCGGCCCGTTTAGACTGGCGCTCCGTCCGTTCGGATTTCGAGCACAACGCCCGGCGTTTGTCATCCCGCGTCGGGACCGGCCATCGTCTTCCAGGCGGCCAATGCCCCCTCCGCGGTCGCCAGCAGGGCCGCATGCGAAGCACCGTCGCGCGCCTGGATCGACATGCCGTGTTGAGCCGTCGCGAAAAAGGTCGCAGCGGCTTCGCAGTCGAAACTCCTCGGCAATTCGCCCACGGCCATGCGCCGAGGTCTGACGACGCCCCTGGGCTTCGACGGCCGGAGCGGATTGTGTCCGCTCCGGCCGTCACGATGTTGTGAAACCGTTCTGCCACAGCCGCCCCAAAATTTATGAAAGCTTAACGAAATCGGTATGAATCGGTATAGTCGCGTCTTACATCCGCCATGCGGTGGGCAAGACGCACGAGCGTGCGGAACGGAGCCGGTTGCGGCTGGAGCGGGTGACCATGAAATTGCCGGGAAACAAAGCTACCGCGTTGCCGCTTGCAGCGCTCGTGGCGACGCTGGCCCTGGGAACGCCGCAAGCAGGCGCGCAGGGGCTTTTCGACATGCTTTTCGGCGGCGGCGTAAGGCACGAGCCGCGAGGTGAGTTTCCTCCTCCGCCACCAAGGCGCAAGCCGAACCCCAACGTATCCGCCGGCGGTGGTGGCGGCGGCAGCGTGAAGATCAGCAGCCCTTCCTACTACACCTACAAAGCCGACAAGCTCGTGCGCGTCGACTTCTCGGCGCTTACGGCAGCGCCGCAGCCGGCGACGCCGCAGGACGCCGCCTTCGTGCCCTCAGCCACCGGCAACGCCTTTCGCGAGGCAATCGCCGGACTGAGCGACTACGAGCTCTATGCGGAGCCGGATATCGCCAAGGCGCTGATCGCCTATTATTCGGCCAATCCGGATTTCATCTGGGTGACCGGAGCCAACGCCAACGGCCGCGCACAGGACGCGGTGCGGGTGCTTGGCGAGGCGGCGAGCTACGGCCTGGCACCGTCCGACTACACGGTCGACGTGCCGACCGCCGCTGCGTCGACTGGTGACGCCGCTGCACGTTTGAAGGAGTTCGTGCGCTTCGAAATGGCGCTGTCGGCCCGCGTGCTTCGCTATGTCCATGATGCCCAAAGCGGCCGCGTCGAACCCAACCGCATGACCGGCTACTATGATTTCCCCGCCAAGCCGCTCGACATGGAAGGCGTTTTGAAGACGCTGGCGCACACCCAGGAAGTGCGCACCTATCTCGAATCGCGGCATCCGCAGAACCCGGAGTACCAGGCGCTGCGCGTCGAGCTGGAGTCGCTGCAAGCGAGCGCCGAAAACGAGATCGTCGTCGATCCCAACCTGTTGCTGAAGCCGGGCGAAACCAGTCCCGAGCTTCCCAAGCTGCTGAGCCTGATCGCGCGCGATCTCGACGACGAGATGGGCGGCGCCTACGGCGAAGTGCTGTCGCGGCTCGCCACCAGCGACGTCTACCTCCCTGAGCTGGTCCCGGTCATCAAGGCGGTGCAGCAAAAAGCAGGCATGAAGGGCGACGGCGTCATCGGACCGCGCACCGTCGCGTCGCTGGCCGGAACGTCCAAGGCCGACCGGCTGCTCAAGGTACAGGTGGCGCTGGAAGAACTGCGCTGGCTGCCATCCGACCTCGGCAGCCCGCGTGTCTTCATCAACCAGCCGGCCTTCACCGCGAGCTACATCGACAATGGCGAGGAAAAGCTGAAAACCCGTGCGGTCATCGGCAGGACCACCAACCAGACCGCCTTCTTCTACGACCAGATCAAGCAGGTCGACTTCCATCCCTATTGGGGGGTGCCGCAGTCGATCATCGTCAACGAGATGCTGCCGAGATTGCGCAGCGATCCGGGTTATCTCGACCGGGCCGGGTATGAGGTGACGGATTCGCGCGGCAAGCGCATTCCGTCCTCGGCGGTAAACTGGGGCGGCTATGGCGCGAACATCCCCTACAGCGTGCGCCAACTGCCGAGCGAGGCAAATGCGCTGGGCGAATTGAAGATCCTGTTCCCCAACAAGCACGCCATCTACATGCATGACACACCGCAGAAGTCGTTCTTCCAGCGCGATATGCGCGCGCTCAGCCATGGTTGCGTGCGGCTGCAGGATCCGCGGGGCATGGCGGCTGCGGTGCTGGGCACCTCGGTCGACGATATCGCCGAGAAGCTGAAGCACGGCCATTCGACCGAGAGCGTGACGCGCACAATCCCGGTCTACGTCGCCTATTTCACCGCATGGCCCGACATGTCCGGCAAGGTCGAATACTTCAACGACGTCTACGACCGGGACACGCGGTTGAAGCAGGCCCTGGACGCCACCGAAGCGGCGCGCTCGCCGTCGAGCTGAGAATTCAGCGGGCCGAGAGCGGTCGCCGGAAACCGGCGTCGCGCCCTGCGATCAGCCAGTAGACAAGCCCGGCGACCAGGCCGGCAGCGGCGATGATGCCTATATCGGCCCAGCGCTCCGAGGCCATGTCCTCGAGCGCGCTCGGCCAGATCAGGGCAAAGCCGCCGACCGCCGCCGCACCGCCGAAGAGCATGTGCAGCCAGAAGCCGCGCAACGAGAAGCATTCGGCGATCAATGCGAACACCAATGTCTGCACCCCGGTCAGCACGATCGTCAGGAAATAGATGAACATGCCGAGCGGCGGCACCACCAGCGCCGCGATCGGCGAGACGCCCATGAGGTCGAAATAGCCGGGCGCATCGGGCAGGGAACTCAACACGGCGTAGATCGCGACAACGGCGATCAGGCCGACCAGCACGGCGACGAGATAGCCGGCAAGCACCATCAAGATACGTTTCAACACATGCCTGGCCGTCGCCATGCATACCCCCCGTGAAGCTCCGCTGTAATCAGCCATCAAAGGTGCATTGGCGCAAGGGCGGGCGCATCTCACGCCGCAGGCTCGGCATTTTCAGATGGGGACCGGTGATCACCGCGGGGAGGGATCGCACAAACGGGTGTTCGCCCCTGGCAGGTTTCTCCTGACGAAGCTATCTGGGCTCGGCCGTCACCGGATCATAGGTGATTTCGACCTTCGCCTTGTCGGCGGTGTAGTAGGTGACGGTATAGGCGCCGTCGTCCCAGTCGACCTCCTTGACATAACGGAAGCCGTCGCGCTGCTCGACCTTGGCGATGATGTCGGACAATTTCTTGGCATTGGGCGGCGGCAAAGGCTTGTCGTCCGCGGCGAAGGCCGGCCCAGCGCCGAGGACAATGGCGACGCTGGTCGCCAGAAGAAGTCTGGACATGATTTTCCCTCAAAGTTTCGACGGAGGGAAACTCCCGATGATGATCGTTTGTTCCAACAGAAGCCATTGGTCGATCGGAGCTTTCCGGCCAGGATGCGCCAATTGCGGAGGCATCAAAGCACATGGCGTGTCGAAAGTCGTCCAAAGCCGTTCGCGTAATGTGGGCGGAATATCCCGGCTCGGGGATGGTGGGCGATGCAGGGATTGAACCTGCGACCCCACCCGTGTGAAGGGTGTGCTCTCCCGCTGAGCTAATCGCCCGCTCGTTGCCCGAAGGCCAAGCGAGCCGCGATATAAGGGAGGCCGGTGCGGGAAGTCAAGGCGGTGTCCGGCGTTCTCACAGAGGGCAGGTGCTTCCGGTTTCGTCACCCTCTTTCAAGCGCCGGCGCCATCTTCGATGTTGGAGGCATCCGCCGCAAATCGGAAATCGTCATTTCGTCGGGCGATTGCCTTGCGACGTTCTCAGAAGGATCGGTTTTTGCCCTTTCGCCTCTATCCCGCCTTGCGGCCGTTCAATGTTGCGCCGCGGCGATCAGCCGCTCAGCTAGGTCCAGCGTCAGCGCGTCGAAATGCGAGATTACCGCCGAGGGCTCGAACTCGCGCACGTGGCGGTCGGTGTAGCCGAAGTCGACGGCCACCACTGGGATGCCGGCGGCTTTCGCGGTGTCGATGTCGGTCTGCGAATCGCCGACCATCAAAGCTCGGTGCGGGTCGCCGCCGGCGCGCTTGATGGTTTCGGTGAGGTGGCGCGGATCGGGTTTGCGGAAGGCGAAGGTATCCTGTCCGGCAATCGCCGCGAAGTGTTTGGTCAGGCCGAGCGCCTCGATCAGCGCCAGCGAGTTGGCCTCGTATTTGTTGGTGCAGACGGCCAGGAGATAGCCTGCCTTCTCGAAGCGGGCGATCGCCTCGAGGACGCCGGGGTAGGGGCGGGACTTGCCGGGAATGTTGAGGGTGTAGTGGTCGAGGAACAGTTTCAGCAGCCGGTCGTGTTCGGCGACATCGAGCGACCGTTGCTGCGCGGCGTGCGCCCGTTCGATCATCACGCGGCCGCCATGGCCGACGAAGCGCCTGAAGCCGGCTTCGTCGACGGCCGCGAGCGCGCTGGCGGCAAGGCTGTGGTTCAGGCTGTCGAGCAAATCCGGTGCTGTGTCGATCAGCGTACCGTCGAGGTCAAACACGATGATCGGGCGGGTCATGATCCATCCTGGGCAGTTTATGCAATGGGCAGGCGATAAAGGCTGCGGCGCGTCAAGGCAAGCGCCGGGCAGGCTCGTTCAGGCAAGCAAGCTCCCCGGACCGGGCATTCGCGACCAACCGCCAGCCATGAAAAAACCCGCCAGTGCGGCGGGTCCCGGCGCAAATCTGCACCATAGGCAAATATGTAGCATAACTGCCTTCACCCAGTCAATGGCATATAAGAAAAAATTCCTATTAACGTTACCCGCTCATCGCTGGCTGGCCGCGCGGGCACACCATTGACGGGAGGCCGAACGTCATCAACCTACACCGCTGCAAGGGCTTTGACCGGACCGGCAAAAATGGTAGGAGCCGCAAACACCAGGTTCCGGGGCGGTAAAAGCGGCATGGATGCAAGACAGTTGAAGGTCGAAGCCGCGCGGGCGGCCCTTGCCCATGTCACCGACGGCATGCGGCTCGGCATCGGCACCGGCACCACCGCCGACGAGTTCGTGCGGCTGCTTGCCGACAAGGTGGCCACGGGCCTGACCATCATCGGCGTGCCGACGTCCGAGCGCACCGCCTCGCTGTGCCGCGAGCTTGGGGTGCCGCTGTCGACACTGGAGGAGACGCCGGAACTCGATCTCACCGTGGACGGCGCCGACGAAGTCAACCCCGCACTAACGCTCATCAAGGGCGGCGGCGGCGCATTGCTGCGCGAGAAGATCGTCGCGGCGGCGTCCGCTCGCATGATCGTCATTGCCGATCGCTCCAAGATGGTCGAGACGCTCGGCCGTTTTCCGTTGCCCATCGAGGTCAACCCGTTCGGCCTGCGCGCAACCGAAATCGCGATCGGGAAGGCGGCTGCAAGGCTCGGCCTTTCCGGTCCGGTTACATTGAGGATGACGGGCGGCCAGGCTTTTGTTACAGACGGCGGCCACTTTATCCTCGATGCATCTTTTGGCCGCATTCCGGATACAAGAGCGCTATCGAATGCTCTCCACGCCATTCCCGGCGTGGTCGAGCACGGTCTTTTCATCGGGCTGGCGTCAGCGGCCATCATCGCCGGGGGCGATGGCATCCAAACCGTCCATGCCGCCTGAAAAACAGGGAGTTCTATCGACCATGATGTTGCATAACCGGGTTCGCCGCTTGTCCGTCCTTCTGGCGGCATCGGCCGTCTTCGCCTTCTCTTCGCCGGCGTTCTCGCAGGACGTCACGGAAGCGCACCTGAAGGCGGCGCGCGCCGCGGTCACCGCGATCCATGCGACCGACCCGTTCGACAACATCCTGCCGCAGGCCGCCGCCGCCCTCGAATCGCAGCTCATCCAGAAGAACCCCGACATGCAGGAGCTGATCGCCAAGACGATCAGCGAGAAGGCGCTGGCGCTGGCCTCGCGCCGGGCCGACCTGGAGAAGGAAGCGGCCCTTGCCTATGCGAAGGTGTTTTCCGAACAGGAACTCAACGACATCGCGACCTTCTACAATTCGGACTCCGGCAAGAAGCTCCTCGAGAGCGGCCCGGCCGTGACGCGCGACCTGGTGAAGGCCGCCGATATCTGGCAGAACGGGCTTGCTCGTGACCTCGCCCAGCAGGTCGGTGAAACGCTGGCCGCGGCGGCCAAGGCGAAAGCGCCGGCAGCGCCTGCTAGTGCGGCCGCGCCCGCCGATGGCGCCGCGCCCGCCGATGGATCGGCCCCTGCCGACGACACGCAGAACTGATCCTGCCATTCCAAACGGCCCTGCGGCCATCTGTGAAGCCCGGCTTGTCCGGGCTTTTCTTTTGATGGTTTGCGGCCTACCTGTCACTCACATTTTCCGAAGCTCAAGGAGCCGCGCAATGGCCGGTTACGACTACGATCTTTTCGTTATCGGCGGCGGTTCGGGCGGGGTGAGGGCGGCGCGCGTCGCCGCAGCGCTCGGCAAGCGCGTCGGCATCGCCGAGGAATATCGCTTCGGCGGCACCTGCGTCATCAGAGGCTGCGTACCGAAGAAGCTCTATGTCTATGCTTCGCAATTTCCCGAGCATTTCGCCGATGCCGCCGGCTATGGCTGGACGGTGCCGGAAGCCAGTTTCGACTGGCCCACGCTGGTCGCCAACAAGGACCGCGAGATCAGCCGTCTGGAGGCGATCTACAAGAGGAACGTCGAGGGCGCCGGCGGCGAGGCCTTTGACACGCGCGCCATGATCGTCGACCCGCATGTGGTGCATCTTCTGGACGAGGATCGTACCGTCACCGCCGACCAGATCCTGATCGCCACCGGCGGCCGTCCGGCGCCGCACCCGGCACTGCCCGGCCACGAATACTGCATCTTCTCCAACGAGGCCTTCGACCTCGAGCAGTTGCCCAAGTCGATCATGATCGAAGGCGGCGGCTATATCGCGGTCGAATTCGCCAACATCTTCCATGGCCTGGGCGTCGACACCACGCTGGTCTATCGCGGCAAGGAGATCCTCAGTCGCTTCGATATGGACCTGCGGCGCATGCTGCACGAAACGATGGAGAAGAAGGGGATCAAGATCCTTTGCCATGCCGTCTCGGAATGGATCCGCAAACGGCCGGACGGCCGGCTCGACGCGTTGCTCACCGGCGGCCAGACGCTGACGGTCGACCAGGTGATGCTCGCCATCGGCCGCATCCCCAACACCGAGAATATGGGACTGGAAGGCATCGGCATCGAGATGACCGCGACCGGCGCGATCCAGGTCGACGCGTACTCCCGCACCAACGTCGAAAACATCTGGGCGATCGGCGACGTCACCAATCGCGTGCAACTGACGCCGGTGGCGATCCACGAGGCGATGTGCTTCGTCGAGACCGCCTTCAAGGGCAACCCGACCGCGCCCGACCACGACACGATCGCCACCGCCGTGTTCTCGCAGCCGGAGATCGGCACGGTCGGCCTGTCGGAAGACGAGGCGGTCAAGCGCTTCCCCGACATCGAGATCTATCGCGCGGCATTCCGTCCGATGCGGCACACCTTGTCCGGCCGCGACGAAAAGATGCTGATGAAGCTGGTGGTCGATGGCGCGTCTAAGAAGGTACTCGGCGCGCACATATTGGGGCCGGATGCCGGCGAGATGGCGCAGCTTCTCGCCATTCCGCTGAAGGCCGGGCTGGTCAAGGATGATTTCGACCGCACCATGGCCGTGCATCCGACGGCCGCGGAAGAGCTTGTGACCATGTACAAGCCGACTTACCGAGTGAAGGATGGCGAGCGCGTAGACTGACGGACAAACGCGCCGCGGCAAGGTGCTTGCCGCGGCGCAGCTAGGAGAGCTGCTACAGCAACGTGCCGCGCAGGATCACCTGCGCCACCGAGAAATAGATGACAAGCCCGGTGACATCGACCAGCGTGGCGACAAACGGCGCCGACGCGCTGGCCGGGTCGAAGCCGACGCGTTTCAAGGCGAACGGCAACATCGAACCCGACAGCGAGCCGAAGGTGACGATGCCGACCAATGCCGCTCCGACCGTCGCGGCGATCAACGGCCAGTGCGGGCCGTAGTCGTAGAAGTCGAAATACTGCCAGAGCGCGATGCGGCAGATGCCGACGACGCCGAGTATCGCCCCGAGCAGGAGGCCGGTGGGCAATTCGCGCAACGCCACCCGCCACCAGTCGCGCAGGCCGATCTCGCGCAACGCCAGCGCGCGTATGACCAGCGAGGTCGCCTGCGAGCCGGAATTGCCGCCGGAACTCATGATCAGCGGAATGAAGAGCGTCAGCACGATCGCTTTTTCCAGCTCGCTCTCGTAGCTTTGCATCGCGTTGGCCGTCAGCATCTCGCTGATGAACAGCGCGCACAGCCAGCCGGCACGCTTCTGGATCATGGCGAGGAAGCTCATCTTCATGTAGGGCTCGTCCAGAGCCTCCATGCCGCCGAAGCGATGCACGTCCTCCGTCGTCTCCTCGATCATCGTGTCGATGATGTCGTCGATGGTGACGATGCCGAGGATCTTGCCGTGATCGACGACGGGAACGGCGAGCAAATCGTATTTGGAGATCGTCTGCGCCAGGGTTTCGCGATCGGTCAAAGGCGTGACGGTCACCGGCACGCGGTCCGGCGCCACCGACAGGATCGAATCGCCAGGCTCGCCGGTGATGAGCCGGCGCAGGCCGGTCGAGCGCATGAGCAGATGCGTCTCGGGATCGACGATGTAGATGGCGTAGACGGTTTCGCGCGTCCGCTCGACCTTGCGGATGTAGTCGAGCGTGCGGCCGACGGTCCAGTCCGAGGGCACGCTGACGAACTCCGTCGTCATGATCGAAGCGGCACTGCCTTCGGGGTAACCGAGAATCGAGAGCAGGGTTGCGCGCAGCGGCGGCGCCAGCACGCCGAGCAGCTCGGAACGGGCGGGTTCGTCAAGATCGCGCAGGATGTCGGCAGCGCGATCGACCGACATGGCGGTAAGCAGCTTGCCCGCCTTGGCGCGAGGCAAGGCCTCCGCCAGCTCTGGCGCGCCCTCGAGCTCCGGCTGGTCGAAGATATCGACCAGCCGTTCGAACGGCACTTCGCAAAGCAGCTCGGTCGCCGTTTCGCGCGACTCGCGGTTGAGCGCTTCGACCACGTCTGCGACATGGTCGTTTGCAAGGATGCGGGCGATGGCGACGGCCTCGTCGTCCGCTACGGGGGAAAAATCGTTCATGGTTCACTCCTTGCCGTCCGGCAAGACGTGAACCGTCGAGGTCACGTCAGGGCGGACGGCGGTTGCGTTCGACTGTGACTGTCGCCAGGCATGGCGCGGTGACCTTTCCGCTCGCGGGTTCGAGTTTGATGTCTGCGAGCGGGCGCAACATAGGAGCTCGCCTTGCCCTGTCAATCGAAGTGATCGAGGAAGATGCGGGCAACATGCCCCAGTCGCAAGACTGTGATCGCTGAAGCGTATCGCGCCGAAACGGTAAAATGGCTGGACGGCCTATGCCGCGGCGAGTCCGGCTACTTCTGCTTCAGCCGGCGCGGAAAACGCAGCCATTTGTCGTCGACCGGCCTTGGCACCGGCCCTGGCTGTGCGAGAATGGTGGTGAGCTCGGGAGGCAGGCTCGGCACCAGCGGCTTCTTGGTGGCGACGCCGTCCGCGATCGCGACGATCGAGTGGTAGAACTCGGCGCCGGTGACCGATCGCGGCGCCACCGCTTCATGCATGACGCTGATCACCGTTACATCCGGGCAGTTGTCCTTGATCGCCTGGTGGAAGGCAACCTTGCCCTCCGGATCGAGTGCGCCGGTCGCCTCGTCCAGGAATAGTAGCCCGGGTTGATGGAGCACGATGCGGGCCACCACCAGCTTCTGTTTCTGACCGCCGGACAGGACCTGATCCCAGCTTTTGCCTTCGCGGCTTTCGTCGCCCATATTCTCGATGAAGTCGCCCAGACCCGCCTTGTGCAGCGCGGACGCGACCTGCGCGTCGCCATGGTCGTGCTCGGAGCCCGGCAGGCAGACCAGCTGCTTCAGGGTCACCTGCTGCAGCTTGACCTCCTGGGCTGCATAGAAACTCTTTACCCCTTCGGGGAAGACGATGGTGCCGCGGCCGTAGGGCCACAGGCCGTTGATGGCCTTGATCAGCGAGGTCTTGCCGCAGCCAGATTCGCCTTTCAGGAAGGTCCATTCGCCGCGCCGGAAGCGCAGGTTCGCCGCAACGAGGAAAGGCGTTGCGTCCTCACCCTGATGCGCCAGTTCAAGCTTCTGGATGGTCAAGCCAAAAACCGGGTTCTGGCTGGCGTAGCGGAAGTCGGAACGGCCGCTCTGGCTGTAGAATTCCTGGGGATGCTGAACGTTCTCGATCGCATTGGCCAACTCGGTGACACGCTGGCTGTTGGCGCGCAGGGTGGCGATGGCGGGCATGACATGGATGAACCACGAACATTGGCCGATCAGCGAATTGACCAGTTCGGAGCCGGTTATGTAGCCCTTCAGGTCGAAGCCGTTGTGGATGAACGGCACAAGGCCCGGTCCATAGGCGACAATGCGGGCGCCGATGAAATTGTAGATCAGCTCGAACGACATGTAGACGGTGTTGACGATGTTGAGCCGCGTCCATGTGCCGTCAATATCGCCATAGAGGCGGCCATGCATGGTCCTCTGAACGCTTTCGCCCCGCGAGGCCGCGACATGGAAGCTGCGGCGCAGGAATGTCGTCAGCTCGCCACGGTAACTGCCTTCGGCCTGCTGCATCCTGACATTGAGACGCTCGAGCATGCCACCGAGCTTTACCGCGATCCAAGTGTTGAGCGGCACATAGATGGCGACGGCAAGGAGGGCGAGGATGGCGCTGCCATAGCTGCCGAGGAATTCGAGCCCCTTTACCTCGACGGAGGTCTCGAGCAGCTTCTGGCCGACGAAATAGAGCGAGGTGGCGACACCCAGCACGCCCATGGCTAGGCCGATGGCGCCGCCGGTCATGTCCTTGATCGATTCCTGGACGCGCTGATCGATGTTGTCGGGGGCCGGCGCGCCATTGCCGGTCGAGGCATGCTGGGCGTGGAAATGGGTGTGGTTGCCGTCCAGCAGCGCCTCGTTGAAACGGCTGTCGAGCCAACCGCGCCATTTGCGGTGCAAGGTTGCCGAGACAAGATTGCGGATGCCCGTGAAGCCGGCGTCCTTGAGCACGACCAGCAGCACCAAAATAGCGGCATTGGCCAAAAGCGTCTGGAGAGGGGTGGTGTTGGCGGCGTCGTGGAAGAAGGCGATCGAGTTGACCAGTTCTCCGGATGCTTCTGCGAACCAGACGCCGGCCTTGCTGGACAGAGCGGTGAGCAGCGCGATCACCAGCGTCAGCGTCCAGGCCTCCTTCCACCGGTCCGAGACCCAGTAGGCCCGCATCAGGCCCCAGAAGCTGCGCATCGAGGAAACCGGGGTCAGAAGCGACCGCCTTGCGGCATCGCTGTGTAGTCCATCTGTTCCTGACAGTTGCGGTGGTCTGTCGACCCGAATCACAATCCCGCCCAAACCTTTTTTGTATTGTTACGGATGGTAACACCAATTGATCATTTTCCATTAATTTTTATAGGGGGGCAGCGGCATTGAGGTGGATGCCGTGGCTGCAGGGCAACAGGTTGGGCTTCCCGAGCGTCGCGCCAAAGCCGACGAAAAGCCGGTTTAAGCTAGTGATGTCAGGTAATTACGCGGCATCAGAGCGCGACGTTTCTACCTTCCCCTAGGGAAGGCGTTCGCACGAATTTGTGACCCGCTTGGGCTGCCCGGCAAGCCGGCTTTTCATTGCAGGCTAATCAAAATTCCGGAAAACACGTCGCCCTGGACGCCTGATTCCTCGCCGGCATGTCCCCGCCGGAAGTCCGGAAATGACCTGAGACGCTGGGCAAGCCAGCGATCGACCGGACCGGCGGCATCAAGGCAGGCCGCGACGCCGGCAAAGCCAATGATCGCGGAACCCACCGGGGCCAGGCGTTGCCTCACGCCCGGGGAGGGCTGCTTGAAAATCCTGCGTTGAAGATCGGGTTCAGTCGACTTTTTCCAGTTCGCCACGCGCCTTGGCGGCGGCTACCTGGCGGATGGCGTCGGCGAGCGTGTCGACGTCCTGCGCGCCCATCACCGCATATTTGCCCTCCAGCAGGAAGCATGGCACGCCTGATATGCCCATGCGCGACGCGGTGGCGATCTCGGTGCGAACCGCCTCGACATCGGCATCGGTCGGCAAGAGCGTCTCGACAACGGATGCGTCCATTCCGGTCTCGCGCGCCGCCTCGACCAGCACGGCGTGATCGCCGATGTTGGCGCCTTCTTCGAAGTTCAGCTGGAACAGGCGGCGCACCAGCCGGTTCTGCACGTCTTCGCCGGCCGCACCGGCCCAGCGAATGACGCGATGGGCATCAAGCGTGTTGGGCGCGACCTTGATGGCGCCGAAAGCGAAGGAAATGCCTTCGGCTTCACCGAGCGGCTCGATACGGGCGTGGATCTGGCGAATGTGTTCGTCGCTGCCGAACTTGGCCAGCATATACTCGCGGCGATCCTTGCCTTCCGGCGGAATGGTCGGATCGAGCTGGAACGGCCGCCAGCGTATATGCACATCCACCTCGCCGGCGGCGGCGACCGCCTTATCCAGCCGCTTCTGGCCGATGAAGCACCATGGGCACACGACGTCGGACACCACGTCTATGGTGATCGTATTCGCTTGGCTCATCTCGATCTCCTGAACGTTCGGGCGCCGTGCACTTACCGGGCTTCCACTCCTGGGCCTATGCTCAGTTCGGCTTTCGCCACCAGGTCGGCAACTGGTAACCGAATATGGGCGTCTTTTGCGGATGGTCCAGATAATTCCAGTAAGCGATCCATTGCTGCGTGTTGTGCTGCATCGGCACCATGTAGTTGCCGGAGATCAGCAACCGGTCGAGAACGCGCACGGCGGCGACGTAATCCTCCTTGGTGCGGGCGCGCAACATGGCCTCGATCGCAGCGTCCACCGCGGGATCGGCGACGCCGGCGAGGTTGAACGAACCTTCAGCCTTGGCGGCGGAGGATGACCAACGCCCGATCTGCTCGATGCCGGGCGAGAGCGAATTGTTGAAGCCGCTCGAGCCGATCAGCACCTCGAAATCGAAACGCTGCTTGCGCGACTGGATCTGGTCGCCGTCGAGGCTGCGGATGGAGACATCGATGCCGATCTTTTCCAGCGTGCGCTGGTAGATGCCGGCGAGACGCTCCTCGTCCTGCGAGGCGGTCAGGATCTCGAAGCCGAAGGGCTTGCCCTCGGGGTCGAGCATCGTGCCGCCCTGCAGGTGGTAGCCGATGCTTTTCAGGAGATCGAAAGCCGCCTTCAGCACCTTGCGGTCCTGGCCCGAGCCATCCGTCACCGGCGGCCGCCAGGTTCCGTCCATGACGTCGGCCGGCACGCGGCCGGGGTAGGGCGCCAGCAACGCCTTTTCCCTGTCGTCGGCCGGATGGCCGAGCGCGGAAAGCTCGGAATTCTGCCAGTAGCTCATCGTTCGCGCGTATTTGCCGCCAAACAGGTTCTTGTTGGCCCATTCGAAGTCGTAGAGCATGCCGAGCGCCCGACGCACCACGGGGTTCGAGAATTTCGGCAGCCTCGTGTTGAACAGGAAACCGGTCACGACGGGTGGAATACCGGTGTCGAAAGTTTCGGCAACCACCTCTCCCCTATGGAAAGCCGGAAAATCCAGATCGCGTTCGCGCTTCACCGGATCGCTGTCGTCGTCGATGGCGCAAAGGCCTTTCTTGAACGCCTCGAGCTTGGCATTGGCGTTGAGGAAATATTCGATGGTGATCTGGTCGTAATTGTCGAAGCCGCGCTTGGCCGGAATATCCTTGCCCCAATAGTCCGGGTTGCGCTTGAAAACGATGCGCTGGCCGGGCGTCACCTGTGCGATCCTGTAGGGGCCGCTGCCGATCAACGGCTTCAGCGTCGTCCTGTCGAAAGTCTCGATGTCGAAGGCGTGCTTGGGGATGATCGGCGTCAGCGCGATGATCAGCGGAAATTCGCGATCGGCCTTGTCGTTGAAGGTGAACCGCACGCTGTGGTCGCCGGTCTTCTCAAGCTTGGCAATCCTGGCCATGCGGTCGCTGTAGGGCGGACGGCCTTTCTGCGTATAGGCATCGTAGGTGAACAGCACGTCCTCCGGCGTCACCGGCTGGCCGTCCGACCATTTGGCATTCGGGTTGAGATGGAATTCGATGCTCTT
Source organism: Mesorhizobium sp. BR1-1-6 (assembly GCF_020165355.1). NCBI lineage: Bacteria > Pseudomonadati > Pseudomonadota > Alphaproteobacteria > Hyphomicrobiales > Phyllobacteriaceae > Mesorhizobium > Mesorhizobium sp. BR1-1-6. Next base: position 130,969 of record NZ_JAIUHZ010000010.1, read on the forward strand.
GCGCTCGGAATCCATGTCGGCCGACTCGGCAAGCAAGCCATAGAGCGTGAAGGCCTCGTCGGCATTGCGCTGCATCAGCGGCTCGAAGACCAGATTGCCGAAGATCGTGTCCATCATGCCGCGCGCCGTGGTGCGCAGGCTCTTCAGGATGAAGGGGTTGAGATTGTCGAAACTGCCGACGACGCAATAGGTAATGCTGCCGCCCTTCGGCGCGTCGGGATTGACGTAGTCGAAATGCGCATAGTCGGGCGGCAGGGCCGGCTCACCCTGCATGGCAATTGAATATCTGGGTTCCGACGCCGCCGGCAGGGGCGAAAGGGCGAAAAATGATGTCGCGGTGATCAGCCAAACGAGAACGCGGCCCATGACCGTCTCCTTACCGGGTCGGCTTGATGATTCGGTGCGCACACTAGCATGGGGCACCGCCAATGTTCGTTGCCAAGAATCGCAGATTGCGGGCTGGATTCCGCACCGCTTGCAGTGTAACACGCCGTCCGAAGTCATTCTGTTGCCTCATTTCGGCAACAGGTAGCTGGACCACACGGCGCGAAGAAGCGGGTCCCCGGGATCATTTGAGAGGAAGTGCACGACATGACGAGCCTGAACAGCAATGCGTACCGCCTGTCGGTCATGGCCGCTGGCGTGATCGGCTTTCTGGGCGCGGCAATTCCCGTTGCTTCCGCACAGCAGCAACAACAGATCCCGCAGGGCTGGTTCAAGGCTTGCACAAAGCAGGAAGACGTCGACATCTGCAACGTGCAGAACATCACCACCGCCGGCAACGGCCAGTTGGTCACCGGTGTGAGCCTGATCGAGCTGAAAGGCAAGGTGAACCGCAAGGTCTTCCAGGTGACGGTTCCGACCGGTCGTCTGGTTGGTGCCGGCATTGGCCTCCAGATCGATACCGGCAAAACGCAGAAGCTTGAATATGTGGTCTGCTTCCCCGACCGCTGCGTGGCGGAAGTGCCGCTGACCGACCAGCTCGTCGCCTCCTTCAAGAAGGGCCAGGCGCTCACCTTGACCTCGATCAATTTCCAGAACCAGCCCAATCCGATCAAGGTCGCGCTGCAGGGCTTCAGCGGCGCCTATGACGGCCCGCCGCTGCAGCAGTCGGACATCGAGGACCGGCAGAAGAAGCTCCAGGATTTCGTCGCCAAGAACAACCAGGACTTCGCCAAGAAGCTCAAGGAAGAGCAGGACAAGGCGAAGACCGCGAACTGATCGGTTCGGGCATTCTCAAAGCCACAAAAAAGCGGGGTCATGCCCCGCTTTTTTGCTTCTGCACCTGACTCACTGATCAGTGCCTGAGGTGATCAATGCCTGGACTGCCGTTTCGGTTCGTAGCGTCCGTCCGGCTTTTTGTCGAACATTTCCTTGATCTGCGGGTGGCGGACCGGTTCTCCCGATTGGTCCTCGAGCAGATTCTGCTCGGACACATAGGCGATGTACTCGGTTTCCGAATTCTCGGCGAGCAGATGGTAGAACGGCTGGTCCTTGCGCGGGCGCACGTCGACGGGGATCGCCTCGTACCATTCCTCCGTATTGGCGAATTGCGGATCGACATCGAAAATGATGCCCCGGAACGGAAACAGCCGATGGCGAACCACCTGTCCGATCGCGAATTTGGCTGTTCTCATCGTACTCACCACTGAATTCCTTAGCTTTATTTGGCGCAGACTCCGAATCAATTCAATCCCGAAGCTTTGAGCGTCCTCAAGCTGCGTGTGATACGGAGCAAAGATTGTGGGCGAGTTGCCGGCCATCGATGCCTGCCGGCAGCAAATGTGTTCGCAAGCTCACTGCTGGCGCGCTTGCTTTCCCAAGCCACCGCCAAGCGCCGCAAACCCGCTGCCGGGACGGAGCCCTTCGCGCATGAAGAAAGCGCGAAGCGGTGCAAAACCACCAAGCACGCCGAGCCCGGCACCGCGCGCCATCTGCGCCGGCAGCAGGTCGGAAAGCAGCGACATGTTCAGTAGATTGACCGCGCTGCTGCGCGCCAGAATATCGGGCCGGCGCTTGAAGTCATAGATGGCGAGCGCTTTCGCGGCCCCTGGGTCTTCATAATTTTCATTCGCGATTCCAATAAGATCATCGATATCCCTAATGCCAAGATTGAGCCCTTGCGCGCCGATCGGCGGAAATACGTGGGCGGCTTCGCCGACAAGCGCCACCCGGTCGCGCGCAAAACGCAGCGGCGTCGCCGTTGCGAGTGGGTAGACCTGCCGGCCTGGCTCGACCATCACCCGGCCCAGCATGGACTGCATCCGCTGCTCGACCCGCAGCGACAACGTCGCATCATCCAGCGCGGCGAGTTCCGTGGCGGTTTCCGGCTTGACCACCCAGACCAGGCTCGAGCGGTTGCCGGGCAGCGGAACCTGCGTGAACGGACCGGTTTCGGTATGGAACTCGGTCGAGGTGAAGGCATGATCGCGGCTGTGGGAGAAGTTGAGCACCAGCGCTGCCTGGGGATAAGTCCGCGCGGCGGTCGAGATGCCCGCCGCCTGGCGCGCCGGCGACAGGCGTCCGTCGGCGGCAACAGCCAAGGATGCTTCGATCACGCTGCCGTCGGCAAGGGCCGCGCGAGCCTTATCGGCGCCGAGATGCCAGGCATCGACCATGGATGTCAGCCACGCGATCCCGGAATGCGCGGCAACCCTGCCGGCGAGCGCGGGAATGAGGACGCTATTGGGCAGGTTGAGCCCGAACTGATCCTCGTCGATCTCGCTGGCGCGGAAGGTGACGACCGGACTGCGGATCAACCGGTTGGTCGCGTCGACGATGCGCATCACCTTGAGGGGCGCGGCCTGCGGCTTGATGTCGGCGAGGACGCCCAGCCGCTCAAGCACCTTCAAGGCAGGGTTCATCAGTGCCGTCGTGCGGCCATCGGGAGCGGATGCCTCCGGCCCGACGAGCGTCACCGGAAAGCCGGCATCGGCGAAACCGAGCGCGGCGATCAGCCCTGCCGGCCCCGTGCCGGCGATGAGTATCCGTGCTGTTTTCTGATGCTCCAAGATCGACTTCCGGCTTGCGATGCGGGGCAGCGCACGCGCCCCGCCACTCGATGAGCATATAGGTCAGGTCATATGGCTTGATCAACGGGGCGATTCGGCCCATTCGAAGGTCATGACCGGCCGCCAGGACGACTTCAGCCATCTCGACAGCGCAGGCCGTGCGACGGCCGATATCGCACGCAACCCGCGTTTGACGGTGAACCTCGTTGTCGGCGCCGGCATCCTGCTTGCCTGGCTGTCCCTGGCCGCAATGGCGGTCCGCGCCGCGGAGGGACGCGCCGCGGGTATCGGCGCTCCCGGCGACGCCTTGTTGAAAACCCTGCCGCAGCTGCCGTTGCCCGATTCGCTGGCCCGGTTCTTCGCCCTCTGCCTCTCGGCCGCGCCCCTGGACGGAGATATCGGCCCGCGCGCCGGTGCGCTGACGGCAATGTGGTTCCTGATGGCGACCGCGACGATGCTGCCCTCGGCGGCACCGATGATCCGAACCTATTGCGAGATCGCCGATACGGCCCGGATCAGGCATGAGCCGGTCGTCCATCCGCTGGTGCTGGTCGCCGGCTATCTCTCGACATGGCTGGCCGCGTCGGCTGGGTTTGCGGCGCTGACGCTCGCCATCGATGCGTTCGCCTCGTCAGGCCAGATGTTCGATCCGGTTCTGGGCATTGCCGGCGCTGTCGCCTTGCTGGTCGCCGGCCTCTACCAGTTCAGTGGCCTGAAGGAGGCCTGCCTGAAGAAATGCAGGAACCCCTTCGCGATTCTGTTTTCCAACTGGAGCGCGCGGCCTGCAGCCATTTTCCGGCTCGGCGTCGCGCAAGGCATCTGGTGCCTTGGCTGTTGCTGGGCACTGATGCTGGTGATGTTCGCCGTGGGCGTGATGAACGTCTTCTGGATGGCGCTGATCGGCCTGTTCACCCTGATCGAAAAACAAGCCGCGAGCAGGCTTCCAACCCGGCTGGCCGGTGCGATACTGCTTGTCTGGGCAGCCGCGCTGCTAGTAGTCTCGCTATGAGTGGGGGAAACTCGATGACGGATCCGAGCTGGGCAATGAAGGGGGAGCTCGTACTCTCCTGCAATTGCACGGTTTTTTGCCCTTGCGTGCTGTCGCTGGGCAGCCATCCTCCGACCGAAGGCTATTGCCAGACCTGGGCGGGTTTCCGTATCGATGCCGGTCATTTCGGAGAGGTCGACCTGTCAGGCCTTAATCTCGGGCTGATCATGGAAATTCCCGGCTATATGAGCCGCGGCAACTGGACCGCCGGCCTGTTCATCGACGTCAGAGCCTCGATCTATGCAGTCAAGGCGTTGACGAAGATTTTCACCGGCAAGGCGGGCGGGACGACGTCGCTGCTTTCGATCCTCGTCGGCAAATTCCTCGGTGTCGAACAAGTGCCGATTACCTATGAGACACGCGACAAGACGCGTATCTTCCAGATACCGAAGATCATCGATGGGGCGGTCACGCCAATTGTCGGCAAGGACCGCGACAAGGACACGGTGATCAGCAATTCGGAATATTGGATCGCGCCGGAGATCATCGTGGCCAAGTCCGACAAGAGCAAGATGCGAGCCTTTGGTCGCAACTGGAATTTCGGCGGCCGTTCAGCCGAAATCTGCAAGCTGGACTGGCAGGGCCCGTGAGCAAGAACACAACGGCCAGGAAAGCCGCCAAGAAAATCGCCGACCGGATTCCGCGGCCGAAGAAGAAAGTCACCTGGCCGCAGGCGCGCGCTTTTTCGGTGCATCTCCTGACCGCCTCGGGTTCGTTCCTGGCCTTCCTGTCGCTGGTGGCGGCGAGCGAGGAGCGCTGGACGGCCATGTTCTGGTGGCTGGGGCTGGCGCTGTTCGTCGACGGCATAGACGGGCCGATCGCGCGCAAGCTCGAGGTCAAGGAAATCCTGCCAACATGGTCGGGCGAGCTCCTCGACAACATCATCGACTATGTCACCTATGTTCTGATCCCGGCCTTCGCGCTCTATCAGCGCGGCTTCATGGGCGAGGGCCTGTCGTTCCTGTCGGCGGCCATCATCGTGGTGTCCAGCGCGATCTACTATGCAGACACCGGCATGAAGACGAAGGAGAATTTCTTCAAGGGATTCCCCGTTGTCTGGAACATGGTGGTGTTCACGCTCTTCGTCATCGAGCCGGGACAATGGGTCTCGTTCGCGGTGGTCGTGGTGGCGGGCATCCTGACATTCGTTCCGATCAACTTCATCCATCCGGTTAGGGTGGTGCGGCTGCGGCGCATCAATCTCGCAATGACTCTTTTGTGGTGCGCTTTCGGCGCGCTTGCGCTTGCGCAAGCGGCACTCGCCGCCTTCTATGACCAGATCGGCGTGCTGGGTGCGCAGGTCAGCACCTTCATAAAGATTGGCATTACCGTTACCGGGCTCTATCTCGCCTGTATCGGCGGCATCATGCAGTTCTTTCCAAATCTCGGTGCCAAAAAAGCCTGATCGGCCCATTTCTCAAGGAAACCCACCATGCCCAAAGCAGTCCGCATCCACGCCCATGGCGGTCCGGAAGTCCTGACCTATGAGGACACCGATCCCGGCCAACCGGGATCAGGGCAGATCCTGGTCAGGCACACGGCAATCGGGCTCAATTTCATCGACGTCTATCATCGCTCCGGTCTCTATCCGCCGCCCGGCGGGTTTCCGCTTATTCCCGGCAGCGAGGCCGCCGGTTTGGTCCTGACTGTGGGCGAGGGCGTTGACTGGCTGAAGCCCGGCGACCGGATCGCCTATGCCGTCACCACAGGCGCCTATGCGCAGGAGCGCGTCATCGATGCCAGCAAGGTCGTCAAGGTGCCGGACGGCATCAGCGACGAGCAGGCGGCAGCAATGATGCTGAAAGGCATGACCGCCGAATATCTCTTGCGCCGGACCTTCAAGGTCAAGGCAGGCGACACCATCCTGTTCCATGCGGCAGCCGGCGGCGTGGGGCTCATTCTCGGCCAATGGGCGAAGCATCTGGGCGCGACCGTTATCGGCACGGCAAGTTCGAACGACAAGATCGAACTCGCCAAGGCACACGGCTTCGACCATGTCATCAACTACAAGGAGCAGGATTTCGTCGCCGGCGTCGCGGCCATAACCGACGGCAAAAAATGCGACGTCGTCTACGACTCCGTCGGCAACGACACATTCCCGGCCTCGCTCGACTGCCTGAAGCCGCTCGGCATGTTCGTCAGCTTCGGCCAATCGTCGGGACCGATCCCGCCATTCTCGATGTCGCTGCTGGCGCAGAAAGGCTCCTTGTTCGCCACAAGACCGACGTTGTTCGTCTACAATGCAAAACGTGAGGATCTGGACGCCTCGGCGGCGGCTTTGTTCGAGGTCGTGCTCAGCGGCGCCGTCGAGATCAAGATCAACCAGCGTTATGCGCTGAAGGACGCGGGCAAGGCGCACGCGGATCTCGAAGGCCGCCGCACCACGGGCACGACCATACTGGTTCCCTGACGGGAACTGCCCTGGTTTTCAGCTCTCTGCCGCAGGTCTGGGCAAGGTTTGCACGAAAAGCCGGCCCGCCGCGTGGTTGCGCGAAGAAGACTGATCTTTGCCCTTGAGTTTCCGCTGAAATTCTTGAAGCTCTTTCAAGTCGAGTGCTGCTTTCGCATGGGAGCTGGCCGCGCATACGATGCTTGCGGGAACACAGAACATATCCGGGAACCCGGATGGGAGGCACTGTGAGTGCAAATCATAACGGAGCGAATCTGCTTGAGGTTCGCGGCCTTACCAAGATTTTCGGCACGCTGACGGCGTGCGATCATGTCGACCTCGACATCGCCAAGGGTGAGATCCACGCGCTGCTCGGCGAGAACGGCGCCGGCAAGTCGACGCTGGTCAAGATGCTGTTCGGCTCGCTGGAACCCAATTCCGGCGAGATCTTCTGGAATGGCCAGGCCGTCCGAATTACCAGCCCGGGCGTCGCGAAAAAGCTCGGCATCGGCATGGTATTCCAGCACTTCTCGCTGTTCGAGGCACTGACGGCGGCCGAGAACATCGCGCTTTCCCTGGATGACGGTTCGCCGATCAGCAGCATCGCGGCCAAGGCGAGGGCGCTTTCCTACAGCTATGGCCTGCCGCTCGATCCGGAATCGCTGGTCGGCGACCTGTCGGTGGGCGAGCGCCAGCGCATCGAGATCATCCGCTGCCTGCTGCAGACGCCGCAGCTCATCATCCTCGACGAGCCGACTTCGGTGCTGACGCCGCAGGAGGCCGACAAGCTGTTCGAGACGCTCGAACGTCTGCGCTCGGAAGGCAAATCGATCCTGTACATCTCGCACCGGCTGGAGGAGGTCAAACGCATCTGCGACCGCGCCACCGTGCTGCGGCACGGCAAGGTGGTCGGCCACTGCAATCCGCGCGAGGAAACAGCCTCGTCGCTGGCCCGCATGATGGTCGGCAACGAAGTGCAGGCCGTGGTGCGCGCGCCGGTCGCGGGCATCGAAACGGCACAGTCCCTGCTCGAAATCCGCGGCCTCAGCCGCAAGCCGGCGACGCCGTTTTCGATCCCGCTCAAGAATATCAATCTCACCGTCCGCGCCGGCGAGGTGATCGGCATCGCCGGTGTCGCGGGCAACGGCCAGGGCGAGTTCTTCGAATCCGTTTCCGGTGAAGTCCTGCAGCCGGATGCCGCCTCGGTGCGCATTCGCGGCAAGGATGCGGGCAGCCTCAGCATCACCGGGCGCCGGCTGCTGGGTGCAGCCTTCGTGCCGGAGGAGCGCCTCGGCCATGGCGCCGCGCCGCGCATGAAACTCTCGGAAAACCTGCTGTTGTCGCGCCATGCCACCGATGACAAGACCTTTGTGGGCACGGGCGGAATGGTCAAGAGCGGCACCGTCTACGCCGCGGCCCAGCGCATCATCGAGGCGATGGACGTGCGCAAGAGCGCGCCCGATCCGGAGGCGGCAGCCCTGTCCGGCGGCAATCTCCAGAAATTCATCGTCGGCCGCGAACTCGACCGCAGGCCTGACGTCATGGTGGTCAACCAGCCGACATGGGGTGTCGATGCAGGCGCCGCCGCCCATATCCGCCAGGCACTCATCGAACTGTCCCGTAGCGGATCGGCGGTGCTGGTCATCAGCCAGGATCTCGACGAGCTGTTCGAGATATCGGATGCGATCGCGGTGATGCACAATGGCGAACTGTCCAGGCCGCTGGCGATCGCCGAGGCGACCTTCGAAAAAATCGGCCTGCTGATGGGCGGTGCCGAACCAGGCCACGCCGAACACACGCTGGAGACGGCATGATGCGCCTCGAACTCGTCAAACGGCCGCAGCGCTCGGCGCTGTTTTCCATGCTGTCGCCATTCATCGCCTTCGCGCTGACGATCATCGCGGGCGGCATCATGTTCGCGCTGCTCGGGGTCAACCCGTTCAGCGCGTTCAACATCTATTTCATCGAGCCGGTCAGCCAGGTCTGGCAGTTGCACGAGCTGGCGATCAAGGCGGCGCCGCTGATCCTGATCGCGGTCGGCCTGTCGGTCTGCTACAAGGCCAACATCTGGAACATCGGCGCCGAAGGCCAGTTCATCTTCGGCGCCATCTTCGGCTCGGCCGTTCCGGTGCTGTTTCCTGGGTTCGAGGGCCCATTGGTGCTGCCGCTGATGCTTCTGCTGGGCATGGTCGGCGGTGCCGCCTACGCGGCTATCCCCGCATTTCTGAAAACCCGCTTCAGCACCAACGAGATCCTGACCAGCCTGATGCTGGTTTACGTCGCACAGCTCTTCCTCGACTGGCTGGTGCGCGGACCCTGGCGCGACCCGCAGGGCCATGGCTTCCCGCAGACCATCCAATTCGGCAATTCCGCCATCCTGCCGGAACTGATGCCGGATGCCGGCCGCGCCAATTGGGGCTTCGTGTTCGCGCTGGTCGCGGCGGTGCTGGTGTGGCTGATGATGAGCCGCATGCTCAAGGGTTTCGAGGTTCGCGTGCTCGGCTCCAGCCCGAGGGCGGGGCGCTTCGCCGGCTTCGGCCTCAACCGCATGGTCTTCTTCGCCTTCCTGTTGTCGGGCGCCCTGGCCGGGCTTGCCGGGATATCGGAAGTTTCCGGCGCCATCGGGCAACTTCAGCCCGTCATTTCGCCCGGCTACGGCTTCACCGCCATCATCGTGGCGTTCCTTGGCCGGCTCAATCCGCTCGGCATCGTCGCGGCGGGCCTGGTGCTGGCCCTGACCTATCTCGGCGGCGAGGCGGTGCAAAGCGCGCTCGGCATCTCCGACAAGGTGGCGCGCGTGTTCCAGGGCATGCTGCTGTTCTTCGTGCTCGGCTGCGACACGCTCATCCATTACCGCATCCGGTTGATCGGTCTGGCGCTGACCAAATCGGAGAGTGCCGCGAAGCTCGAGGCCGCGCCAAAGTTGAAGGAAGCCCGCTGATGGACATCACCGTCAACATCCTCCTGACCATCGCCACGGCGGCGACGCCGCTGCTCATTGCGGCGATCGGGGAACTGGTGGTCGAACGCTCCGGCGTGCTCAACCTTGGCGTCGAAGGCATGATGATCATGGGCGCCGTCGGCGGTTTCGGCGCAGGCTATCTGACCGGCTCGCCCTGGATCGGGCTCTTGGCGGCCATCGCCATGGGCGCGCTGTTCTCGCTGCTGTTTGCCGTCATGACGCTGTCGCTGGCCACCAACCAGGTGGCGACCGGCCTGTCGCTGACACTGCTCGGCCTCGGCCTCTCCGGCATGATGGGAACCAGTTTCGTCGGCCAGCCCGGCGTCAGGTTGCCCAATCTCGATATTCCCGGGCTCAGCTCCATCCCGGTGGTGGGCAGACTGCTGTTCGGCCAGGATCCGTTGTTCTACATCTCGATCGCGCTGACGGCGGCGGTGATGTGGTTCCTGTTCAGGACGCGCACCGGGCTGACGCTGCGCTCGATCGGCGACAGCCACGCCTCGGCGCATGCGCTCGGCATCAAGGTCATCCGCTACCGTTATCTCTCGGTAATCTTCGGCGGCGCCTGCGCCGGTCTTGCCGGCGGCCATCTGTCGCTGGTCTACACGCCGCAGTGGGTCGAGAACATGAGCGCGGGCCGCGGCTGGATCGCGCTTGCGTTGGTGGTGTTCGCGTCCTGGCGGCCGTGGCGGGTGCTGGCGGGCGCCTATATCTTCGGCGCGGTGTGGATCGGCCAGCTTCATGCACAGGCTTTTGGCATTCCGGTGCCTTCGCAACTGCTTTCTTCGTTGCCCTATCTGGCGACGGTCGTGGTTCTCGTTCTAATCTCGCGCAACAAGCGTCTGACGATGATGAACACACCGGCTTCCTTGGGGCAGCCATTCGTTCCGGATCGTTGACAACAATAACAAGACGGGAAGCTCCAAGGCTTAACTCAGAGAGGTAACACGATGAAAAAACTGCTTATTGCCCTGATGACGACGACAGCGGCATTTTCGCTGGTCGCGTCCGCGGAGGCCGCCGACAAGCTGAAGGCATGCTGGGTCTATACCGGCCCTATCGGCGACTTCGGCTATTCCTACCAGCACGACCAGGGCCGCCTCGAAGTCGAAAAGGCGCTCGGCGACAAGGTCGAGACCGCCTATCTTGAAAACGTCTCCGAAGGCCCCGATGCCGACCGTGCTTTCGAGCGGCTGGCGCGCGAAGGCTGCAAGATCATCTTCGGCACGTCCTTCGGCTTCATGGACGCCGAAGTGAAGGTCGCCAAGAAGTTCCCCAAGGTGATGTTCGAGCACGCCACCGGCTACAAGACGGCGGACAATCTCGGCATCTACAATGCGCGCTTCTATGAAGGCCGCTATGTGCTCGGTCAGATCGCGGCCAAGGAATCGAAGTCCGGCGTCGCCGGCTACATCGTCTCCTTCCCGATCCCGGAAGTGGTGATGGGCATCAACTCCTTCATGCTCGGCGCGCAGTCGATCAATCCGAATTTCAAGGCCAAGATCGTCTGGGTGAATTCCTGGTTCGATCCGGGCAAGGAAGCCGACGCGGCCAAGGCCCTGTTCGACCAGGGAGCCGATATCATCGTCCAGCACACGGATTCGACCGCGGCCCTGCAGGTGGCCGAGGAGCGCAAGCTGCACGGCTTCGGCCAGTCCTCCGACATGATCAAGTTCGCGCCGAACGCGCAGTTGACCTCGCTGACCGACGAATGGGGACCTTATTACACCAGCCGGGTTCAGGCAGCGATCGACGGCACCTGGAAGCCCGACAATGTCTGGCTCGGCATCAAGGACGGCGCGGTGAAGCTCGCGCCTTACACCAATATGCCCGACGACGTGAAGGCAATGGCCGAGGCGACCGAAAAGAAAATTGCCGGCGGCTGGAATCCCTTCACCGGACCGATCGCCAAGCAGGACGGCTCGCCATGGCTGAAGGACGGCGAGGTCGCCGATGACGGCACGCTGCTCGGCATGAATTTCTACGTCAAGGGCGTCGACGACAAGCTGCCGCAATAAGCTCTACGTACGTTCGTCAGGGAAGGGCGCCGCGCGGCGCCCTTTCTCATTCGGCGGCTTGCGCGGCCACCGAGACATGGCGAAACCGCACCAGGCCGGCGTCCACCACGAGACTGAGCCGGATCCTGAGCCAACGCTGCACCGGCCGCTCGAAATAGCGCCAGATCGCCCACGACACCAAAACCATGAGCGCCACGCAGGTCCACGCTGCAACCCATTTGCCGGCCAGCGGCGTCAAGGCGTTGATGAAGAGATAGCCGGCATTCTGGTGAAGAAGGTAAAGCGGGTAAGTCAGCCCGCCGAGAGCCAGCGTGAGCGGCGACGGTCTGATCCGGTCGCGCAGCAGGACAGCGCCGATCAGCGCCGCGTGCATCGCTAGGTTGGCGGCCACGAGATGGGCGGACGAGACCGCAATGCCATAATGCCCGATCATCCACTGTTGCGTCACCGATAGCGTATAGCTGGAGAGCACGAAGGCCGCCGCCAGCAACAGCAAGGCCGGCACTGAGCGACCATGCGCGTGGAGATGATGGACCAGCATGCCGGCGGCGAAGAACGGCCCGAACTCGGTGAGAAACAGAAGCCGCGCCGCGCCGCTGCCGAGCAAGAGTTCATTGACCGCCGAGATCGCCAGCCAGCCGAGGATCAGCCCCAATTTCCATCGCTGGAAAACGCCGGCAATCAGGGCCAGCGTCACCCAGCCGTAGAAAACCACTTCAAGCACGACCGACCAGTAGACGCCGTCCATGAAAGGTTGGCCGACGGCCGGCGCGAACATTGTGAGATTGGCGAGATACTGGCTGAAGGAGGCTGGGAGCAGCGGCGTGCCGGAAAAGGCGATAACCGCGAAGCTTATCGTCATGCAGAGCAGAAAGCCCGGATATAGACGCGCGAAACGCGCGACGGCGAATTCTTCCCAGCCGCCGCCTTCCGCCGACCATGCGATGACGAAACCGCTGATCAGAAAGAAAAGATTGACGCCGAGATAGCCGTACAGAGCGAGTGGAGCGGCATGAGGATAGCCCGTCGTGAGAAAGCCGTCGGCAGCCGCGCCGCGGAAGAAATAGTGAAACAGCACAACGGCCAGCGCCGCCGCCAGCCTCAACAGGTCCAGCGTCGCGATATAATCCTGGCGGACAGGTCTGGGGTCCATCCTGAGTTCCTGCGTTTACGGTCCGGAAACCATAAGGCAGGCGGCGGCCAAACAGGGTAAATGGCCGGAACTATCGCGAAATGTGGTAAATCGTGGTCCTCAGACGGCCGAACCGTAGAGATCATAGGCGTCGGCGCGATCGACCTTGACGGTGATAATGTCGCCGGCGCGCAGCGGGCGGCGCGACTGGATATGGACGGAGCCATCGATCTCAGGCGCATCGTATTTGGTGCGGCCCTTGGCCGATGTGCCATGCGCTTCGTCGATCAGCACCGGCAGGCGCTTGCCGACCTTCTTGGCCAATTGCGTCGCCGAGATCTTCTGCTGGCGCTGCATGAAGCGGTGCCAGCGCGCCTCCTTGATTTCCTGCGGCACCTGCTCAAGGCCGAGTTCGTTGGAGCGCGCGCCCCGTACAGGTTCATATTTGAAGCAGCCGGCGCGATCGATCTTCGCTTCGTCCAGCCAGTCGAGCAGCATCTCGAAATCCTCGTCGGTCTCGCCGGGAAAGCCGACGATGAAGGTCGAGCGGATGGCGAGGTCGGGACACACATCGCGCCAGCCGCGAATGCGCTCGAGCGTCTTTTCGCCATGTGCCGGTCGGCGCATGTTCTTCAACACCTGCGGCGACGCATGCTGGAAGGGGATGTCGAGGTAGGGAAGGATTTTTCCCTCGGCCATCAGCGGGATGACGTCGGCCACGTGCGGGTAGGGGTAGACATAGTGCATGCGCACCCAGATGCCGAGCTTGCCCAGTTCCTCGGATAGATCGAGGAATTTCGCCCGCACTTCACGATCACCGAACATGCTGGCCTGGTATTTGATGTCGATGCCGTAGGCGCTGGTGTCCTGCGAGATGACGAGGAGTTCCTTGACGCCGGCCTTGGCCAGTTTCTCGGCTTCACGCAGCACATCGGCCGCCGGCCGCGAGACAAGGTCGCCGCGCAGCGCCGGGATGATGCAGAAGGTGCAGCGATTGTTGCAGCCTTCCGAAATCTTGAGATAGGCATAGTGGCGCGGCGTGAGCTTGACGCCTTGAGGCGGCAGCAGATCGATATAGGGATCATGGCTCGGCGGCGCAGCCTCGTGCACGGCCGCCATGACGCTCTCATAGGCCTGCGGACCGGTGATGGCGAGAACGTTGGGATGCTTCTCGCGAATGACATCGGGCTCGGCGCCCAGGCAGCCGGTGACGATGACCCTGCCGTTCTCCGAAAGCGCCGAACCAATGGCGTTGAGCGATTCATCACGGGCGGAATCGAGGAAGCCGCAGGTGTTGACCACGACGAGATCGGCACCGTCATGCTTGCGCGCGATCTCATAGCCCTCGGCGCGCAGGCGCGTGATGATGCGTTCGGAATCCACCAGGGCTTTGGGGCATCCGAGACTGACGAAGCTGACGCGCGGGGCGGACATGGGCAAGGTTCCAATGGACATGAACCGGAAACGCTGATCCGGCTCGAAGTCTCGACATATAACGGTTTGCACGGCTCTGGCGGGAGCTCAATTCGGGCGGCGCAATAGCACGGCTCGCCCGAACAGGCAAACAGGCAAGCTCTGCGACATCGGCGATCTCGTTGTGCAGATCGAAGCGAAGAAGCCGAAAGCCGTTGGTTCGCGGCTCTTAAAGCGAATTGCCGGGTAATGGCAGCCAGTCAACGCGACTTTCAGCGCTATGATTAGGACTCACTAATATGCTATAGGCAGAATGGTGAGGGGCTAGTCCCATGAAACAGTTGCTAGGACATATTGCATTGGCGTGGCTTGTGCTGCCCGGCGATGCGGACGCACACGGTTGGTATACGGGCAAGACCGATCCCGTTCTTCACTATGACTGCTGCGGAAACAAGGATTGCCGCCCCATCGATTCCAACGATGTCAGGATGACCAAAGACGGCTATTTTGTCAGGCTGCACCCTACCTACTTGAATGAGCCACAAGAAGCAGAGTGGTTTATCCCGAGAGAACGTGTCCAGGCTGCGCCCGATGATCGATACCACATCTGCGAGCGTCTAATGACGTTTTATCGAACGATCATTCCCCATATGAAGTTTGATCCTTACCAGCGATATAGGTGGACGTGCTTCTTCGCGCCGATGGGCACCGGTTCAATTCCAATTAGAATGAACCACTATGCTGCAATTTCAAACTGACCAACATCGGCGGGCGCAAGGGCTCCAGCTCAGTGGCCGCTCGACCCGAACCACGGCGCCAGGAAAGCGAATTGGTCGGGAAACTGCTGCACGGCGCCGTCGAGAAGCATCTTCACGGCGACGTAAAGGATGATCAGCAGGCCGATATAGGCGATCCAGCGGTATTTGTGCAGCAGGCGCGCGACGAAGGACGCGGCGAAGCCCATCAGCGCAATCGACAGAGCGAGGCCGATGATCAGCACCGTCGGATGGTTCATGGCCGCACCCGCGACGGCCAGGACATTGTCGAGCGACATCGAGACGTCGGCAATGACGATCTGCCACGCGGCCTGCGAGAAGGTCTTGCGCGGCGACTTGCCGGCGATGGTCCCATCCTTGTCGAAATCGCCATTCGACAGCGCTTCGGTCGCGTCGCGCTCCTGCTCGTGGCTGACACCCAGCTCCCGCCACATCTTCCAGCATACCCAAAGCAGCAGCAGGCCGCCGGCGATGAGGAGCATGGGGCCAATTGTCAGCAGCCATTGCGTGATCAGGGCGAAGAAAATGCGAAGGACGGTGGCCGCGATGATGCCGACCAGAATGGCCCGTTTGCGCTGACTGGCCGGCAAGCCGGCCGCCGCAAGGCCGATGACGATGGCGTTGTCCCCAGCCAGCGCAAGATCGATCGCGATTACCTGAAAAAGGGCCGATAAGCCTGCGGCAGTAAATATTTCCATCGACCTGGAAGCCCTTGCCTGTTCGCCGAGTGTTCGTTGTCGATCGCCCAGCCCGCCCTAAAGGCATGGTTCCTTGCCGTCAAGACATCGCTTCGGGCAACGCCGCAAAACCGCTTTCGTTGCAGCGGCGCCATTGAGGGGATTCGACAATCACGGCAAGCGAGTCGAAACGGCAATGAAAAACCTAATCGTAGAGATTGTATTTTGCCCAGTCGGTCTCCGGAATTTCGTCGCCGATGCGGTAGCGGAGCTGTAAGACCTCCATATGGTCCGGCGCCGTCTCGCACTTGAATTTCAGCCGGTACCATTGCCCCTTGCTGCGGAAGGCGGCTCCCGGGCTCTTGATGGCGTCGTCGCTCATGACCGGCGTGGCAAAGGCGTAAGCGACCACCCGATCCGCCTTGTACTTGCGGTCGTCATGGGTGATCCGGTCGAGAACTTCAGCGTCGCAGCGCTGTTCGAGGCGGGTTTGCGGGTCGAGTTTCAGGAGGCCTGCGCGCAAGGCGCTGTCCATGGCGTTGGCCGGAAAAGCCAGGGTCAAGAACGCCATGACCGTCGTGCAGAGTGTCTTCATGGGCGGGACAAGCAGCATATTTTGTCTGAAAAATCAACCAAAGGGCCCGGCGTTGTCCCGCGCTCAGCCACTCGGCGCGTTCAAAATCCCGTGTCGGGATTCATCGTGCGACGGGTGCGGCCAACGCATCAGCGAGGCACGGCCGGCGTCGGTCAGATCGTAGACGCCGCGGTCGACGCGCGCGAACCAGCCATAGACATTGTGCAGCAGGATTTTCGGCGCAAGCGGCGTCAGCGCCTTGAGATCGCGCGGGCGCTTGGGCCCGTCGGCCAATGCCGCGGCGCAGGCGAGGGCGCTTTGGCGGTATGCTGTCATGATGGGATTGCGCGATCCCCCGCCCGCGACCGGATCGCCGCGGCGCCGGCGATGTTCGTCGACCAGCCGCGAGCGGCGCCGTGGGTTCTTGCGCGGCGTGACGGTGACCGGGCTCAGAAGCACCTCGACCCGGTCGCTCGCCGTTACGCCGAGCAGGCCGAAGCCAAGCCGGCGGCAAAGATTGCGGAACCGGGCGTCGCTCTCGCGTCCCTTGCCCCTGGCCGACATGCGCGCGGCCAGCCACACCTCGTCGCAGGCGGTCGCGCGGTCGACGCCTTGCAGCACCAGTTCGAGATTGAACGCCAGCTTCAACTCGCAAATGACGACGACGGGCGGCTCCCCCTCACGCAGCGCGACAATGTCGCAGCCGCCGATCTCGCCCTTCACGGCAAAATCCAGGCTTTCGAGAAACCGCTTCACCGGCGCGTAGAGTGAGGTTTCGTTCATAGGCCCCAAGGCTTAGCCGATTCGGCACGAAAAGCCTCGGGAGCAGGCCTACATGCCTTTCCGGGGTCCGCCGAACCATCGTGATGCGGCTTGAGCGGCTTCCTCCGGGTTGGGGTCATCCCCAGCGGCCCAGGCCACGAAGCCATCGGGGCGCACGAGCACGGCGCTCAGGCCCAGTTGATCCTTGGCCTTACCGGCGACGTAGGTGATCCGGTCGCCCCAGCGGCCTGCAAGCGCTTCAAGCGATGGGCGAGCGTCAAAGTCAAGGAACAGGCCCTTGCCCGGGCTGAGGAGCCCGCCGATTTTTCTTCCTTGGATCAGCTCGAAATCGGGAACACTGCGCCCGACCAGCCGGTGGCCGCTGCCAGGATCGTAGCGAAGAGAAATACCCCATACCCGTTCGGCGAAGTATGTCGCGCCGTCGCGCGTGTCGATCAGGTCACGGATGATGGTTTCGAGCGCGCGCGTTGCCGGGCTTGGCCGCATGAGCGCGACCTGGGCGCGCGACCAGTCGAGGATTTGCGCCCCGACCGGATGGCGTTCGCTGACATAGCTGTCGAGCAGACCGTCCGGCGCGTCGCCGCGGATGGTGGCGGCCAGCTTCCAGCCAAGGTTCATCGCGTCGCCGAGCCCGAGGTTGAGACCCTGGCCGCCCAAGGGAGAATGGATATGCGCGGCGTCGCCGGCAAGCAGCACTCGTCCCTTGCGGTAGGTCGTTGCCTGGTGGGCGCGATCCGTCCAGGTGGCGGCGAGTTTGAGGGCCGTCAGCGTGAGGTCCGCGCCGGATACTCGGCGCAAAACCGCCTGCACGTGGTCGCAGGTGATTGGCTGGGTTCGGTGGAAAGCCCCACCATCGAACTCGACCATCGCGACAGTACCGGGTCTTTGATAAGTGTACATGCCGGTCGGCGTGTAGTGGCGGCCGGGCGTGAGCCTGTCCGGGTCGGCCATTTCGATCTGAACGGAATAGCCTGTGAATTCCGGATCGGTACCGACGAACGCGAAGTCGCCGGCCTTGCGCACCGTGCTGCGCCCGCCGTCACAGCCGACGAGCCAAAATCCCCGAAAAATCTCACCGCCGGCGCGAACGGTCACGCCTTGATGCGTCTGATCGAAATCCTCGACACCGAAGCCGCGCCTGATCTCGACTCCCATTGCGATTGCGCGCGCGGCCAAGACTGATTCGAGATGCGCCATTTCGACCGCGATTGCGGCGGTGGCCGAACCTGGCAGGCGGTAGGGCCATTTCGCGGCGTCGATGGCATCGTGGAAGAACTGGATACCTGCGAAATGGCCGCCCGGACGGCGCGGTTGATTCAGCCAGTGCGCGCCAGTCGCAGCGCCACCGTTGCCCGTCCCATCCCTCGCACTTTGTGGAGCGACGATGTCGTCCCGCAGACCGCGACGGTAGAGGGCTTCGATGGTGGGCACCGAGAGGCCGCGCAGCCCGAACGGAAGCTGCTTCAACGGGGAGTGCGGGTCTTCGGCTTGCTCCAGCACCAGCACCGAGAGGCCGGCGAGGCGCAACTCACAGGCGAGGAACAGACCGACAGGGCCTGCACCAGCGATTACTACATCATGGGAATCGAGATGGCGGTTGTGCATGAACTGCTCCTTTGTCGATGTTCGACCGGAGCGTTCCTCGGATTTGAGAACCACACGGACGAACGATTGGACGCGAGAGAAGCGTCCGATGTTCGTCGTGGGGATCTCCTGCAGGAGGCCAAAGACCAGAGCTTTCGTTACCGAAAGGACTTGGGCTTACCAAACCAAGTCTGCCTTTTCCGACAGCGGCTCTATAGCGTTGCGGTGAGCTATCCGCAACAGACGGGGTTGCGGCCGACGCCGAACGGAATCATGGCCGCTCAGGCTAGATCCGATGAAACGCCCGATGTTGTCCGATTCGCTCGTCTCATGGCAATTTCGCCGTCGGTCGGCTTGAATGGAATGGCATTCCGGGCACCATTCCCGTGGCACAACCCTAAGGGCTTCCTGACGGCGGATGGCTTTCATCTTTGAGACGCCGGCAGAGCCGCCTGCTTTTGAACCTGGCACATCGGATACGGCAAGCTCCCACACAGGTACCGGGCGGCGTGGCTGTCGGTGCGCCTACTGGTGGCACGCCATCAGCCGGACTGATAAACGTGTCAGCCGGCTGAGAAGCAACACTGCCTATACAAATCCGTAAGAGCGATTGCCGTCATGTGGCGCGTTGCGTCATTGCAAACAGCAATACAGGTTGTCTGTGCAATCTTCCCCGCGCTATAGAGCCACATCTTTTCAGGGGCGAGACGGCAGACATTGCTCAAGCACATCACCATCATCTTACCTTTCCCGTATCGGGGGGGCTCGCTACGGGTCACCAAAACCATAGCGCGTATGATCCGAGCGGGCAGCCAGCGTGCCGGTGAGCCGTGCAAAGTGAGGATTGGTGTTCTCGCCGGGGTGTACGACCTGGCGGCCAATTTCACCGATGCCCTAGAGGACGGCGTCGATATTGTGGAGTTCGAGTGGTCCGATGTCTCACCAGAGGCAATCCACATCGCTAATGCTAACCAGGGCCGAACGGTGGATTTGCCGTTTGATATCTACCAGATGCCCATCGACGGCATTAAGAACTTCGCGGATTCCGATCTTTGGCTCGTTGTTTCTGATCGCACCAATAAACCACTTGCCCCGATTCGTCCCTATGTCGTCTTTGCCACGGACTACATCCAGCGCTATGTGCCTGAGATTTTCGAAGGCAATGCGAGCGGAAGCTACGACCTACCGTTCTTGCAGACAGTTAGGCAGGCAAGCGCGGTAATTACAACGACGCCGCAAACAGCTGAAGATGTGATTTCTTATGTCGGGGTTCCGCGGACCAGGGTCCATCTCGCGCCGATGGATTTCGATCCCACGCCCCTTTCCGGAAAAGCTCCATCAAAGAAAAAGGGAGAGGGCTACTTCGTGTGGCCCACCAACACTACCAAGCACAAGAATCATTTACGGGCGTTCGATGCGCTCATGGAATATTACGACCTGCTTGGGGGCAAACTGCGCTTGAAGGTCATGGGGCCATTCTCCGATTATATGAACCCGGACAATGAGGACGCTCCGGACTGGTTCCGGAATATCCCCTATATTCAGGAAATTCAGAAAAAGATCCGCTCGTCTTCATCGATCAGACGGAATGTCGAATTCGTTGGGGAGCTTTCCGACGCCGCATACGCCGCGACTGTGACCGGCGCGGCGTTTCTTTGGCATCCGACCATATACGACAACGGGACTTTCGCAGTCGCAGAAGCCGCATGGCTGGGGACACCCTCTCTCTCAAGCGGCTATCCACAAATGCGATACATCGGTGAGCGGTTCGCAATTCCGATAGAGTTTTTCAATGCCCGCTCAGCGCCGAAAATGGCCGCGTCTCTAAAGGCGATGGAACGCGCGGCCGGGCCTCTGCGTGCCAAGCTACCCAGTCGAGAGGCGCTGTCGAAGCACACCTGGCAGCACTACGCGTCGGACTATTGGCGTATGCTCAAGGGGATCTCGGCATGAAGAAAATGGGGATCTTTCTCGGATACACACCGAGGCAACTCGTGCCGCATGAGGGCATTACCAGGCTGCTCGGGTTCATCATCCGGGGCGCTGTGAATTCAGGGGAAATAGCAGTCACCGTTGCGGGGCCGGGATGGCTGAAGACAGACATCATCAACCTTCTCGATGACGCAGGAGTGCCGCCCGGGTCTGTCGATATAGTCACGACAAAAGGCGAGCCGTATCTGATAAAATTGTGGAGGATCAAAACCTGGTTTTCCCCAGGGGCGATCAAGCGGCCGGCCAAATTAAAACGAAAGCGGGTGTTCAATCTTTTGGTTGATGGGGTCAGCCTCGTTGTGCGCTGGCTCTCGAATTCTTCCATATTCGTATTTCTGCTCGGCGTCGTTTTGCTGGCTTTTCTCATTGTGATCATGGCGTTGCCAGTGCTGCTTTCCGCAGTCATCGTGGCTGGCCTCTACGCGGCAAAACGATTGCTGCGGAGGGTGAGGAGCGGTCGGTTTTACAGGGCCAAGAACTGGTTGCTGATCAGGTGGGGTTACCTGCTCAATGCTGTCGGCCCGCTCGACACCGTTCGGGCAGCGGAACTAAACAGGCTGGTCAGGCTGCTCAACCGCCGCCGCGACATCGACGTCTGGTATGTGCCTTCGATGTTCTGGCCGGAGACGTCAAAGCTTCAGGGCAAGGTCGTCATGGCCGCACCGGACATCGTTTTCTATGAGCACCCGGCACAGTTCATCAGCCCCTCCGATCTGAGAGCGCACCATCGAATCTCGCAGAGTATCGCTGGCGCGGATCGCCTTATCACCTATAGCGATCACGTAAAGGCGACTCATATCGTCAATCGGCATGGTGTTGATCCCGATCATGTATCGGTCATTCGCCACGGTTTCGTAGATATGGCTTCGATCGAGCGCGGAGACAAAACAAGGCGAGGCGCCTTGGACATCCTGCACCAATATATGAAGAAGAAAGAAGACAGCCTACCCAGCTATTTGAATGGCTTCAAATTCGATGATGTGAAATTTCTTTTCTATTCGTCTCAAGTCCGGCCGCACAAGAACATTGAAGGCTTGATCTCAGTCTTTGAAAGGGTTCTCCGGGAGCACTATAGGCCGGTGAAGCTCGTGCTCACGGGCAGAGTTGGCCAGGTCCAGAGGATCCGCGACATGATCGATAATCGCGGCTTGCAACGGGATGTCATTTCCTTGCCCGCCGTCCCCAACCATGTGCTGGCCGCGCTGTACAGATTGTCGGCCCTTTCCGTAACACCAACCCAATTCGAGGGTGGCTTTCCGTTTACTTTCTCCGAGGCTTATTCGGTGGGAACACCATCCGTGATGAGCCGTATCCCAGTTGTGACGGAGCTTTTGAAGGACCGGAAGCTGCTCGATATCATGACTTTCGACCCGCAGGACCGGGAGGACATGCTGCGCAAAGTCCTTTGGGGTCTAGACAACAGGGAAACGCTTTTCCAGGCGCAGCGCCCGTTATTTGAAGTCCTGTCAGCCCGAACCTGGTCGAAGGTGGCCGACGAGTATTTGGACCTGATGCGGTCTGTCGAGGCAAAATGAAGAGCGACGGCAAGGGTCCGAAAGCGACAAGGTCGGGGCTGCGCTCAACGCGTACCATGAGCAGATGGTCAGTATGCAAGCGGAATTAATGGCTATTCAGCTGGTAATGGCCGGCCAGTTGAGGAAGCTGAAAACGGGAGAAGATGGGAAACAGGCACTTTCCGCTGCATTCAACTTTGCCGCCGATGTCGCCGTTGCCCCAAAAACCCGTCACCCAAAAATGTACTTGCTTTAAAGATGCTGGATCACTGGCGAAAGATGTTCCAAGCTTAGGCCATTCTCTGTGATTTCACAAAAAACGTCCTTTTCCCATGGCCTGTGAACATTTTGACAGGATGCGGTCGCAACTTTGCATTCGGTCCCGTTTGGCATGTGGAAGCAATGTCGGGGGCAACGAGGCTATTATGGACAGGAGCACATCGCGGGTCGACTTCGCAAACACGTTGCGAGGCATTGCGGCCCTCTGTGTCCTGATCGCGCATTATACCTACAATTTCTGGACGTTGCGCGATGCTGTCGCAAGCCTGGCCCACGCGCCCGTGCTGCCGGAGCACTTTGCATTTCCGACGTACCTGCGCTGGCTTCATACGACAGTGCCTCAGTTCAATTGGGGTGCGTTCGGCGTCGCGCTCTTCTTTCTGGTGAGTGGCTTCGTCATCCCTTTTTCGCTTCGCAATATGACCTGGCAGGGATTTCTCGTCGGGCGCCTTTTTCGAATCATCCCGCTGTACATGACCGGGTTTTCGATCACCATTCTGTCGATCTGGCTGGTCGGGCGATATTTCGGTGTTCAATGGCCGTTCAGCATCAGCGAAGTCTCCATTCTTTATCTGCCGGGGCTTCGTGAGTTCTTCGGGATGCCGAGCATCGACGGGGTCGTCTGGACGCTAGAGATCGAGATTAAGTTCTATCTGGTCTGTGCTCTTGGCATTGCGCTGTTTCGGCGCGGCTCGATCTGGGTTTTCGCGATCCCCGCGGCGCTAGCCTTGGGTGAGTTTTACATGATCAGGAACGGTTACGGCCAGATCGCGGTCCTGCCGATTCCATTCCTGATCTTCATGTTCATCGGAGTTGTTTTTCACTATCTGCACGTTGGCGCGCTCACCGCCGAACGGTCATTGTTTCTCAGTGCAAGCTTGTTTTTCGGGTTTTCGATTCTGCTCGGACAGGCGATGCCCGGCCTTGCTTCGATGGCGTGGACCTATGGTTTCGCTGTGCTGGTTTTCGCCTTTGCCGCCAGCTTCTCGCAACTTTTCCAACGGACCCGTGTCGGCGACTTCTTCGCCGACATCAGCTATCCGCTCTATGTGATTCATGGCGTCGCCGGTTATGCCGGCCTGCGCGTCTTGATCGATCTTGGCGTAAAGGCGTGGCTGAGCCTGATCATCATCACAGCCGGCGCAACCGGACTGGCGTGGGTGCTCCATGTAGTCGTTGAGACGCCCGGCCATAATCTCGGCAAGCGCCTGGCGGCCCGTTTGCGCCTGCCGATCGTTTCCCGGTTGCCAGACATCGAGCCGGTTCCCGCCAACTCTCTCCCCGCCGCTGCTTAGCTCGGCTGCGGAAGGCATTCAAGCTCCAGCGCCTCAGTACCCTATCAGGTGGCGCAGCTCGACGATCGGTAGGTAAAACCGTCCAGACCAAGCAGACCAAGATTGCGGCGACGGTACACATGGATGGTGCCTACTCCTGTCATGTTTTCAGAGCCGACCGCTCCAGGCTTTCAGTTAAGTTTCCATCGCCTTATCCTTGTATACGTGCCGTCGAAATAGGACGTCAGCTGCGCTAAATTAGTAAGTTGACATCAATAGTAGCAAATGTAAAAGTATTCCAGTTTTCCCGGGGGCATGATTTTCATGAGCGAGCGCAGTTCCGCGCTGGATGGCCTTCGTGGCGTGGCTGCGGTTGCTGTGGTTTTCTACCACGCCATTCTCGATCAAAGCGCCTCGACGATTGCCGTCCTTGACCCTCCCGCTCAAAGTCTGGGCTCTTTCAGAGACATAGCAACCAAGGTCGCGCTCACCGTCTCAAACGGGCAAAGCGCCGTGCTCCTGTTCTTCGTGCTGAGCGGCTTTGTCCTCAAGCTCTCACTTGCCCGGACGGCCGGGCCGGCGTGGTCGATCTGCTGCAAGTTCATCGTTCGACGGCTGTGCCGCCTGTATCCCGCGGTGATCTTCTGCATGGCGTTTTGCTTTGTATTGGGGGTGTCGCTGACCAATGTTCCGTGGTTTGCGGGCAGTCCTCACTTGGCAGCGGCGGCAGACCTCAGTTCCGTGTTGGTCAACGCCACCTTGGGACGTATCACGGTACGGGGAGCCACATGGACCTTGCAGGCGGAAGTGCTGGCAATTCCTTTTGTGTTGCTGGCGTTCTTTATTGGCGCAAGGTGGGGCATTATAGGTACAGCCGTTTGTTTGGCTATTTCGATCACAGCGATCGAAGCTCCATTTTTAACGCTGAGCCTACCCAATATGTCGGCGGTGCTGTTCGCGTTCATGGCGGGTGTGCTGTTGGCCGACACCAAGGCGTCGGCGCTCAACGAGCAAGCAATCTGGATCGCTGTGGCCTTCTTTCTGCTCGCCCGGTTGGTCGTTCCCCTGCATTCGACAACGGCCACCATAAGCCAAGTGATGCTAGCCTGCTGCTTGGTTTATTCGGCCTACCATGCGAAAGCCGGGCTGTTTTACGACGTCCTCAACACCCGAACCTCGCGGTTCCTTGGTCGCGTAAGCTTCAGCCTTTATCTCCTGAATGTCCCGGTGATGTGGGTTGTTGGCGCGCTCATCAAGGACATTGGTCTCAGTGAAACCCATCCCCTGGAGATGGGAATCATTCTTGGTCTTGCAACAACCTTGCTCACGCTGCCGCTCGCAAGCTTTTCGGAAACATGGTTCGAACAGGGCGGCATCAAGCTGGGGCGGTTGCTGACCGCATCGCGCGCGTCAGTGGCGCCCGCAGCAGTACCGGCAGCATAACAACCGATCCCGCCGTACAATCCGCTCCGCAAGGCCAGATCTCTTCCTGATGCTTGGACGGCGAGCGCTGCGCTACAGCCTAGAGCAGCCCCGGGCCCGGCCATAAACGAGAGAAGCGACCATGATCATCAATGACCACGCCAGCCGATCGCGACCTTCTGACCCGGCGACAGGTGCCCGCGAGAAATCGCACGGCCGCTGGCCCTGGAACTACCCTGTCCACGTTCGATGGCGACATCAGTGCCAGATAGATAAAGGGGGTTCTTGCCAGGATGCCGAGGTGCCTCGCTTTGGGAACATAGCGGACCTGTCCTTGTCCTGTCCCGTTCATTTCAAATCTTTTCGAATACAACATTGTTGTACTCACCATCCTTGACTCTGTCTGTGATGCGAAAACCTGTTCTCTCAGCTAATATGTCTGGTGATCGGCCGAGGAGAAATATCGTATGAAAACGTGTTATGGGATAAAGATATTCGTAGCAGGGAGACGAGTGTGCCATTTTGCCGCCTGGTGCGAGTACGCGCTGAAACTCGCGGAACTGAACGATTGGCTCCTTAAAATGTTCAATCACGTTATTAGAAAAAATACCTGCAAGATCGCTCCCTAAATCTGATCGATCAATTTTCACAAAAGGCGCTTCAGATGGCGCGTTGGGTTCAAAACTCCAAACGTCATACCCGTCGGCACGCAATACTTGAGTTGTGTCGTTCCAGACTCCTGCACCCCAATTTACGTAGGTAGCTCCCCGGACGGGTCGAAGCGACTGGAAAGTTCTCTTTTCGTTTTCTCCAGTGTTCCCTTCACGATAACGAGAATAGAGCAATCGATAGTCGAGATCGGTCATGGCCTCGTCGAGATCGAGAAACTTTTGACCGCCAAAGACACAATCGCAGTTTGGGCAGCGGTATCGCTCAAGCCGCCCCCCGTTGAAAATGCATTCTGATCTGAGAATCTCGAAGCCGTCTCTAAAGTCGTCATGGTCGCAGACTAAACACTTTAACTGGCGCGACGGTAGTGCCAGGTCGTCAATCTTGTCGAGCGTGTGCCAGAATCCACGTATATGATGAGTTTCGACAAGTTCTACCTGTTCCTCAAGCTTCCGAACTCTTTCCTGCAAACCTTTGGCCACCGATTCGGGCGCGGTGTTAATTCCGTGGCTTGGAGTTGCCGGATCTGTCCGGACTCGTTCCGAGGAGCTGTCATTGGTTGCGTGCAAAGACGTCCCAATCACATCTGGTTTGCGGTTGGTTCGCTTTAGATGCCGAAGGTTTCGCAACACCTCCAAGGCCCTCCAGCCCCTGGAATTCGTCATCGTCTCTACAAGTTCTACGAGTTCTTTCTCGCGCTCCTTAAGCCACTTCGCTTCATTGTTGAGTCGATCAATCTCGATCTGTTTGTCGGCGATTTCAGCACTTAGCTGTTCGACCTGATGTTGAGTTCCGCTATTTCCCGCCAATCGACGAAACGCCATGAGCGGTATCATGTCCGTTCGCACGAAATATGCGTTAGCAAAAGAGTGAATGTCATATTGGTAACCGAGTTCGCCCATGACTATTCGAAGCTGATCAAACCCCACGTGACCAAACTCGATGCACATGACGTGGGGCAACACAGGGCTATTTCTCATTCCGGACAACACTGATAATTCATGACCCTCGACGTCGAGAACCATCAGGTCGACGTCCGTAATTTTTTGGGTCGAAATAAGTTCCTGCCAGCTTATGGCTCTGATCTTGATCTCCTCAAACGTACAACCGCCGGCTATCAGCGCTTCCTTGAAGACCGGGTCATGATCGACGGATCCAATCGTTGTATCTCGCCCGTAGACTGGATGAATGACGCTTTGGAAATTCAACACGCCTGTCTTGTCGGACATGCCGACGTTGATGTTTTTACTGTTGGGACGATTAACGACCAATTTATCGTATATCCACGGAACCGGTTCAAGGTTGTATCCCTGCCATCCCATCGTTTCTTCAAAGAAACGACAGGAACATTCGGTCTGCCCGTCAAAAGCCCCGCATTCAATAAATACGCCCTTAATGTCGGGGTCGGGGAAATAGCGCTCGAAAATGAAACGATCGACAGGAACCTCGAATTGTCCGTAGAATTTCATTCTTAGTCTCACTTCCGAAGAATCTGAAGGATATTGCGGGCAGTTGATTCCTAATTGCACGCGGGCTCATTAGGCGACGCGATTAATGCCGAATTCACCACGATTGGCATCACCCTGAACAACGCTTCGTAACGGGTCCGGAGATCCCCTTGCAAGTGCGATTACTCCGGTCAAGTGCGTCGCGGCTCGGCATCCATTGCAGGGGCATTATGACGAGCGGCACACGGCCTCACATTTAATGACCGGCGCCAAACAGGAGGCGGGTTGGGGCGGGTACCTGATGAGCGCCGGCCGTGCAGCCTTGGGTTGCCTTCCATCCGTTTCGCTGTTCACATCAACCATCCGAAGCAATGCTAACAAGTTGGGTATTTTCGGTGGTAGCCGCCTCATTATTCGCAGGAGTTAGGCGCCAAGAGGAAAACAAAAACGACGCTATTTCGATTCGATAGCAAAAAATGGCGGAGGGAGTGGGATTCGAACCCACGGTGAACTTGCGCCCACGCCGGTTTTCAAGACCGGTGCCTTAAACCGCTCGGCCATCCCTCCAGCGACATCTCTTCGCCCAGCGTCACTCGATCAGATATTCGAGCCTGGCGGCGAATGAAGAGAGCCATCTCGCTGATGCTCTAGTGTGCCCGGCAAAGACATGTCAACCGGCATGCGCGGACCGCACGTTTCCCGGCAGCCGACGCCGGGCAGGGTGGCGTCACAATCTTGCCCGGTTCCGGCCACAATCGATTAATAGCGTGATAAACAATTCCTGCGCACAAAGGACAGGGGTTCGAGGCGTCGTTGGTCTTAGTCAGGTAAGCTTTGGCTCCTGCGACGTTCAAGCCGCGGCGTTTTTGGTCGAGACTGTAGGGGACATCAGGAAATGCAAACTACGGCGCGCCCGCGTCTACGCCGTGCTTGCGCTTTCGCGCTATTCACCATGTCGGCAGCCTTGCTTGCCGCCTGCGCGTCGCAGCCTGAACCAAAAGGGATGGTCCACAAGAGGACCCGTTCCAAGGAATATTTCGCCGAAACCGAATATGGCGTGAAGGCCAGCCCTCGCGTCGCCTTCATGCGGCGTGGCGGCGGCCGCGACCAGCTCGGAAAACCCTACCAGGTTCGCGGCAAGTGGTACTATCCGAAGGAAGACAAGCACTATGCCAAGGTCGGCCTGGCGTCGTGGTACGGCGATGCCTTTCATGGACGGCTGACCGCCAACGGCGAAGTCTACGACATGAGCCATCTGACGGCGGCGCACCCGACCATGCCTCTGCCGAGCTACGCCCGCGTCACCAATCTCAAGACCGGCAGTTCGGTCATCGTGCGCGTCAATGATCGCGGTCCCTACCACCAGGGCCGCATCATCGATGTCTCGGAACGCGCCGCCCAGATGCTCGACTATGCCAATGTCGGCACGGCCGAGGTGAAGGTGGAATATGTTGGCCGCGCGCCGCTCGACGGCAATGACGACCAGTATCTGATGGCCTCCTACCATCCAGGCAACAGGATACCGGATCCGTCGGACGGCCTGCCGACCGGCGTCATGGTGGCCATGAACGGACCGTCGCCCAGCCTGCCGGTGGGTGCTGCCGCCGTGCCGTTTCCGGGTCAGCTGACGAATTCCGATATGATTCCGCAAGGGCAGGTGCCGGCACAATCGCCGGCCTTGGGTGACCTGGCGCTGCCCGACTTCGGTCCGATCGTGCCAGAGCGTCCGGATATCGGCCTGCCGCCGCAATCGCCGTTTTCGGTGGCCTCGCTCTCCTATGCCGACGAGCGCGTGCGGAGCGCCGATGTCTTTGCCGCACTTGACGACGACGGCATGTCGCCCGCCGACATCCTGCGCTCATGGAAGAGCGCCAATCCCCAGGCGCCGTCGCCGGCCTATGTGGCGGCCGGCACCTTTGATGACGCCACCGAGGCAAAACGCGTGGCCGCGGCGCTCGAGCCCTTCGGCAGGATCGAGATCCAGCGGTCCGAATTCGACGGCAAGGACTGGTATGCGGTGAACCTCTATCCGGACGGCCATGGCGGCGTCGACGATCTGCTGCAGGCGGCCTGGTCGCACGGTGCGCCGGACGCTCTGGCCGTGCGCAACTGATCTATTTTTCCGGCACGGTTGATCCTGCGGAAAAAACCCTGATAGCCTAGCCGCGCCAGAACCGGCAAACGGGTCGAGATTTCATGCAGTTGCGCGTCTTTCCGCCTTTGGCCGGATTTCTGGGATTGGCCCTGCTGCTGTTTTGTATCGCACCCGCCAGCGCGCAGCTTTTCGAGACCAAGGCAGCCCAGGCCTTCATGATCGACGCCGAGACTGGAACGGTGTTGTTTTCCAAGGACGCCGACAAGCCGATACAGCCGGCCTCGATGGCCAAGCTGATGACGATGGAAGTGGTGTTCAACGCCGTCAAGTCTGGACGCCTGACCCTCGACGACACGTTCGTGGTGAGTGAAAACGCCTGGCGCAAGGGCGGCGCCCCTTCGGGAACGTCGACGATGTTTGCCAAGCTCAAATCGGCGGTCCGGGTCGAGGACCTGATCCAGGGCGTGACGGTGCAGGCGGCCAATGACGGCTGTATCGTGCTGGCCGAAGGCTTGGCCGGGTCCGAGGACAATTTTGCCGCGCAGATGACCGAACGCGCCCGCCAGATCGGCCTGGCCAAATCGACTTTCGTCAATTCGACCGGGCTGCCGGCGGAGGGCCAGCAGACGAGCGTGCGCGAACTGGCAATGCTGGCTTTGCATCTGTGGCGCGACTATCCGGATCTTTATCGCTACTACGGCCTGAAGGACTTTACCTGGAACAAGATTTCACAGAGGAATCGCAACCCGCTGCTGGCGATGGACATCGGCGCCGACGGCCTGGCGGTCGGCAGCAGTGAGGTGTCCGGTTTCGGCATAGTCGGCTCGGTCGGCCACAATGGCGCGCGGGTGATCGCGGCGATGAGCGGGCTCGCCAGCGACAAGGAACGCGCCGAGGAGGCGCGCAAGCTGCTCGAATGGGGTGCCCGTTCCTTCGAGAAGACGCAAATCTTCGCCAAGGACGAGGTGGTGGGCCAAGCTCAGGTTTTCGGCGGCATTAAAGCCGGCGTGACGCTGAAGGCGAAAGGGCCGATCGCCATCTTCCTGCCGGTAGCCAACCGCGACAAACTGACGGCGAGCATCGTCTATGACGGACCGGTTGCCGCACCTGTGGAGGAGGGGCAGCCGGTAGGCGTGCTGCGGGTCTGGATCGGCGATACGCTGAGCCAGGAGACGCCGCTGTTCGCCGCCGAATCGATCGGCATCGGCACGCTGCCGCAACGCGCCCTCGACGCCGTCAAGGAACTGGCCGTCGGCTGGCTCCGCTAAAGCGCGTCGCGCTGAACCGGATTCACGCGATGCGCTTTAGCGTCTTTGTTTATGCA
The DNA here is from genome assembly GCF_020165355.1 of Mesorhizobium sp. BR1-1-6. Taxonomy (NCBI): domain Bacteria; kingdom Pseudomonadati; phylum Pseudomonadota; class Alphaproteobacteria; order Hyphomicrobiales; family Phyllobacteriaceae; genus Mesorhizobium; species Mesorhizobium sp. BR1-1-6. The sequence goes on from NZ_JAIUHZ010000010.1 coordinate 161,353, forward strand.
TGTCGTTCTCTCAAAGCCGAGCTCACTTTTGAGCGACTGCGATAACTCCGGCGGCATGGACGTTTCCCCGAACGCGGACTATCTAGAGCGCTAGAATCCATTCAAATAAGGGATAAAGGCCTTTCGATTGGCACGCGGATTTTTCATCACCTTCGAAGGCGGCGAAGGAGCAGGCAAGTCGACGCAGATCGAGCGGCTGGCGGGAAAGATGCGCGCCAAGAAATACGACGTCCTCGTCACCCGCGAGCCCGGCGGCTCGCCGGGCGCGGAAGCGGTCCGGCATGTGCTGCTTTCGGGCGCCGCCGAGCCGTTCGGGCCGAAGATGGAAGCGCTGCTTTTCGCGGCGGCGCGCTCCGACCATGTCGAGCAGGTCATCCGCCCGGCGGTCGAGCGCGGCTCCATTGTCCTATGCGACCGCTTCCTGGATTCCTCGCGCGTCTACCAGGGCGTCACCGGCGGCCTCGACCCGGTGTTCATGGAGACGCTGGAGCAGGTCGCCATCAACGGCATGATGCCCGACATGACGCTGATCTTCGACATCGATCCCACGGAAGGCCTGAGACGCGCAACAGTGCGTCGCGGCGCCGGCGCCGGCCCCGACCGCTTCGAAAAGGAAACGCTTGCCATCCACCAGGCGCGCCGCGAGGCATTCCTGGCGATCGCCGCGGCCGAGCCGGAGCGCTGCGTCGTGATCGACGCATCCGCCGCTCCCGATGCGGTAGAAAATGTCGTCACCGCCACGGTGTTCGCGGCACTGGAGGCGAGGGCGCCCATGCGCAACAGACAGACCGCACCCGCATGATCTTCGAACGCATCGCGCCGGAACAGCATGACACGCTGGACGGCGTCCCCGAACCGTCCGAAACGCCACGCCTGGTCGGGCACGGGCAGGCCGCCGCCATGCTCGCCGCCGCCTATCGCGCTGGAAAGCTGCCGCACGCGCTGATCTTCGCCGGACCGCTCGGCATCGGCAAGGCGACGCTCGCCTTCCATCTGGCGCATCACCTCCTGAAGCATCCGGCCTTCGAGCAGGCGCCGGAGACGCTCGCCGTTCCCGATCCGGCGTCCTCGCTGTTTCGCCAGATCGCCACCGGCGCGCATCCCGGCGTGCTGCATCTGACCCGTCCGCTGAACGACAAGACCAAGAACTTCAAGACGGTCGTCACCGTCGACGAGATCCGCAAGGTCAATCGCTTTCTGTCGCTGACTTCGCATGACGGCAGCTACCGGGTGGTGATCGTCGATCCGGCCGATGACATGAACACCAATGCAGCCAATGCCTTGCTGAAGAATCTCGAGGAGCCGCCGGCGCGAACGCTGTTCATCCTCATCGTCCATGCAGCGGGCAGCCTGTTGCCGACGATCCGCTCGCGCTGCCAATTGGTTCGGCTGTCGCCGCTCGATGCCGACGAGCTGATGGCGGTGCTGGAAACTGCCGAGCCGCCTCCGCCGGACGATCCGGCCGCGCGGACAGCCCTTGCCGCGCGGGCAGGGGGCAGCGCCCGCAATGCGATCCTCCTGACGCAGTATGGCGGGTTGGAGATCGCCGAAACGCTGGACGCCCTGGTGAGCGCCGGCAAGAGCGACATCGCCGGCGCCTATCGCCTTGCCGAAGTGGTGGCCGGGCGCGACCAGGCGATCCAGTTCGATATCTTCAACCGCCGCGCGCTCGACCTGTTGTCCGATGCGGCGAGCCGGGCGGCGCTGGCCGGCGATCTCGCACGAGCCAAAACGCTTTCGGACACTTGGCATGAGGCGCTGGACGCTATATCTGAGACTGACACCTACAATCTCGACAAGAAGCAGCACGCCTTGACCATGATCGACCGCCTGAAGTCTGCAATGCGAATGTGATGGTTCCCTCGGGATGGCAATCGCCACCCCGATGCGATATCCACCGCCACGCCTTCCATTCAGACATTCATGACGGTTCATTCATGTCACGCGATACATTCTACATCACGACCGCGATCTCTTACCCCAATGGCAAGCCGCATATCGGCCATGCCTACGAATTGATCGCCACCGATGCGCTGGCCCGCTTTCAGCGGCTCGACGGCAAGCAGGTCTTCTTTCTCACCGGCACCGACGAACACGGCATCAAGATGCTGCAGACGGCGAAGAAGGAAGACATTTCTGCGCGCGAACTGGCCGACCGCAATTCGGCTGAGTTCAAGCGCATGGCGACCGTGCTCAACGCCTCCAACGACGATTTCATCCGCACCACCGAAGAGCGGCACTACGCGGCCTCTCAGGCGATCTGGAAGGCGATGGCCGCCAATGGAGACATCTACAAGGGCGGCTATGCCGGCTGGTACTCGGTGCGTGACGAAGCTTATTACGGCGAGGAGGAAACCGAGGTTTGTCCCGACAATATCCGCTATGGCCCGCAAGGAACGCCGGTCGAATGGGTCGAGGAGGAAAGCTATTTCTTCCGGCTTTCGGCCTATCAGGACAAACTGCTGGCGCTCTACGAGGGCCAGCCGGATTTCATCGGCCCGGCCGAGCGGCGCAACGAAGTGATGAGCTTCGTCAGATCGGGACTGAAAGACCTGTCGATCTCGCGCACGACGTTCGACTGGGGCGTGCCGGTGCCCGGCGACGAAAAGCACGTGATGTATGTCTGGGTCGACGCGCTGACAAACTACATTACCGGCGTCGGCTATCCCGATGAAAACGCAGATAATTGGAAATTCTGGCCGGCCGATGCGCACATCATCGGCAAGGACATCGTGCGTTTCCACGCCGTCTACTGGCCGGCCTTCCTGATGTCGGCAGGCATTCCGCTGCCGAAGCGCGTCTTTGGCCACGGCTTCCTGTTCAACCGCGGCGAGAAGATGTCGAAATCGGTCGGCAACGTCATCGACCCCTTCACCATGATAGAGCATTACGGGCTCGACCAGGTGCGCTATTTCTTCCTGCGCGAGGTGCCGTTCGGCCAGGACGGCAGCTACAGCCACGAAGCGATCGTCAACCGCACCAATGCCGACCTTGCCAACGGCGTCGGCAATCTGGCGCAGCGCTCGCTGTCGATGATCGCCAAGAACTGCGGCGGCGTGGTGCCGACGCGCGGCGAGCTGACGGATGCCGACAAGGCAATCCTCGATCAGGCGGCGGCCGCTCTTGCCGCCGCGCGCAAGGCAATGGCCGAGCAGGGCATCCATCTGGCGCTGGCGTCGATCTTCGGCGTGGTGGCCGAAGCCGACCGGTATTTCGCCGGACAGGAACCCTGGGCACTGAAGAAGACCAACCCCGAGCGCATGCAAACGGTGCTGTGGACAACGGCCGAGGTGGTCCGGCGCGTGGCGATTCTGTGCCAACCCTTTATTCCAGGATCGGCCGCGAAGCTGCTTGACCTGCTGGCGGTGCCGGCAGACGAGCGCAATTTCGTGCATCTCCACGCCGACCATGCGCTTATGCCGGGCAGAGCGTTGCCTGTGCCAGAAGGCGTGTTTCCGCGTTATGTCGATCAGCCGGAAGCGAACGGCTGATGCTCGTCGACAGCCACTGCCATCTGGATTTTCCGGACTTCGCCGAGGAACGGGCGGCCGTCGTCGCCCGTGCCCTGGCCGCCGGGATCGGCCGCATGGTAACCATTTCGACGCGCGTGAAGCGATTTCAGCAAATACTTGAAATCGCAGATGCTTTCGACGAAGTGTACTGCTCCGTCGGAACCCATCCGCACAATGCGGCCGAAGAGCTTGACGTGACGACGGCGGATCTCGTGCGCCTGTCCGCCCATCCCAAGGTGGTGGCGATCGGCGAAGCCGGGCTCGACTATTTCTATGACAAAGCGCCCCGCGATGCGCAGGCGCAGGGTTTGCGCAACCACATCGCCGCCGCCCGCGAGACGCGCCTGCCGCTGGTCATCCATTCGCGCGATGCCGACGACGACATGGCTCATATTCTGGAGGAGGAAACGGGGAAGGGCGCCTTCCCGTTTATCCTGCACTGTTTTTCGTCGGGACGCAGGCTGGCCGAGGTTGGCGTCTCGCTGGGCGGCTATGTTTCGTTTTCCGGCATCCTGACCTTCAAGAATTCGCCCGAAATACGCGCCATAGCCGCCGACCTGCCGCACGACCGGCTGCTGGTGGAGACCGATGCGCCATATCTCGCGCCGATCCCATTTCGCGGCAAGCGTAATGAACCCGCCTATGTCGCGCACACGGCCAGGGTTCTGGCCGAGACGATCGGCGTCAGCGAAGGTGAACTCGCAGCTTTGACGACCGATAATTTCTTCCGGCTGTTCGGCAAGATGCCGCGCCCCGCCGAGCAAAGCGCCTGAACGATGACAGACCGGCTGCGCCTCACCATTCTCGGCTGCGGCTCGTCACCGGGCACGCCGCGCATCACCGGCGACTGGGGCAATTGCGATCCGCAAAATCCGAAAAATCGGCGCATGCGCACGGCAGCCCTTGTGGAGCGGATTGCCGAGAGCGGCGCCCGCACCACCGTCGTCATCGACACAGGACCGGATTTCCGCCAGCAGATGCTGATGGCCTCGGTCAAGCGCATCGACGCCATCATCTACACCCATCCACATGCCGACCACATCCACGGCATCGACGACCTGCGCGGCTTCGTGCTCGACCAGCGGCAGCGGATCGATATCCATGCCGATCAGCCAACGATGCTGCGGCTGCGCCAGGCCTTCGGCTACTGTTTCGAGACGCCGCCAGGCAGTTCCTATCCGCCGATCGTCGACGCCCATATCATCGATCACGCAAAGCCCGTCGTGATCGAAGGCGAGGGCGGTGCCCTCACCCTCGAGCCGCTGCCGCAGGTCCATGGCGACATCATATCGCTCGGCTTCCGTATCGGCGGACTAGCCTATTGCCCCGACATCAGCGATTTTCCGGCTGCCACTGCCGAACGGCTGCGTAATCTCGATGTCCTGATCATCGACGCGCTGCAGTACAGGACGCACCCGAGCCATCTGTCGCTTGGCGAGGCGCTTGAGTGGATCGAGCGGCTGGCCCCGAAACAGGCTGTGCTGACCCATATGCATGGGCCGCTGGACTACGCTACCGTGATGGCTGAGACTCCGGCAAATGTCGAGCCGGCATTTGATGGCATGGCGCTTGAAATTCCTTATAGATCAGACGGATAGAATATTCTCTTCATAGCTGATGGCACTGATCGCCTGGCAGCGAGCCGCCGATACAGGTCCGATGTCGAGATCTTGCACCTGGGATCGCCACACGGCCGTCGCCAGTTCGCTGTCGCTTCAAGATTGCAAAATGCCAAAAGAGGATTGCATTGTCAGGCCGGTGGATGCTCGTCGATCTGCATTGCAGGCCTGACAGGCAGTCTATGTGATGGCTTCCTAAAATATACATTGAGAGCAAGAGGCGCTAACCTTTGCCCGTTAGTTGGAAAGGAGAGGCCCGATGATTCGCGAACTCGTACTTACAGTGACGCTTCTTACTCCTATCGCTGCCACAGCGCAGGAATTGCCAACCGTCCCTTACTTGCCGCTTGAGCGGGCAACCAAGGCAGCACAAGCCGCGCTGGAGGCCTGCGCTGCCGAAGGCAGCAATGTCAGCGTCGCCATCGTGGCGCGGAGCGGCGCGACGCAAGTGCTGCTCAAGGCCGATAATTCCGGCGCACACACCGCATCCAGCGCCGAAGGCAAGGCCTTCACCGCGGCAGCCTTGGGTCGCGACACTGCGGGGCTCGCCGAATTCATAGCCTCCAAGCCGGCAAATGACGGCATGCGTGACATGGATCCTCGCATGGTGATCCAGGCTGGCGGCTTGCCGGTCAAGTTCGGCGATGCCCTGGTGGCCGGCATTGGCGTCGGCGGTGCTCCTTCGGGCGATATCGACGCCAAATGCGCCGCCGCCGGGCTCAAGGCGATCGGCGCCGCCGAGTAAACTTGCCTAGGATGTGCCAACGCAGCCCGCCAAAGGCGGGCTGCTCCGTTGAACGGGGTTCAGTGAACCTGTCTCCACACCCGAACCGGCCGACGTGCAAGATCGCATTCGCCGGCAACCGACGGCCGATTCTGAGACCGGATCTGGAAGCTTAGTTCCATAATCTATCTTATGCAACTTTCGGCAAGGTAGGAATGTCGCTCCTGCTTGTGCGCAGCCAATCTCCCCACCTCAACTCTCCTGACACGGTTTTTGGTGCCCGTTCTGCTAAACTGGTGAATTGGAATGAACGCTTTGCAGATCACGGGCCACATGGCAGCCGCTTCGTCACCGCCCGCGAGGGCGTCGAAGCTGCAGCAATGGCTGTCGTCGGCTACCTGCGTAGCCGCTCTCTGTGTTCGTCAAGAATGCGCTCAATGGTCCGGACTCGGTCCTGCCGACGGTTGAGACCTCTGCGTGCTTTGCCGCGAGCGTGCCGCTCATAGATTTCCCGGCTCGCCTGGAGCTGCTCGATATAGACCTTATCGGGCTTCCCATTCTCAAGGCGGTCGAACACCCAGCAGAACGGCGCCGGGAGCTGGCCTTCGCGATAGCGCGGGCTTGCCGAGGCCTGATCTTCGTCGAGGATTTCCTGCAGCACGACCTGATCCCAGACTTCCGGGTTTTCATCGCTGCGCTTCTTCCACAAGGCGAGGATCTCGCGAGCAGCCGGCGTATCGTTGATGAGGATGGTTCCAGCCATCAGCCGGCCACTTTCGCGATAGACCGCGATGTCGCAATCAAAACCGGCGAGCTCCGGCCAGGGATCATGATGGAAGACCGTGTCGACGTCCACATACAGCAGCGGTCCCTGAAGCCTCCTACGCATATTGACAAGGAATGTCGGCTTCAGGCTCGCGTTGCGCACCCAGGATCCAGCGTCGGCGAATGGCCGGGCTTGGACAGAAAGGCCAAGACGCCACGCTGACGCGGTCATGCGAGCGGCTTCTGTCTCATAGAAGGAGTTGATCGTAAAGAACGCCACGATTTCACCGGCCTTGTCCGGGTTGCCGGACGGCTGTGGGTTTATCGGGAAGGGAGCGAGCATTTCCCGGTGCCTGTGTTTGGTGGCCCGGAACAAATCAAGAATGTGGGTGAGCAACGCGAAGCCTTATTAGGATATGAATATTTAGACGCCAAGCATATAGCAATAAGTCCGAATAGCCTCGCAATGCGATAAAGTCATCGGTAGCGGCGCAGAAAACATTGGGCCACAACCATTTTGTTGACGAGGGGCGCCAGCTGGGCCGAGGCCGCGGTCTGGAACTCCTGTCCTTGCGCTCAACCAGATCATTTCGCCGGCCATGATGCAGCCGTAAGGATCCACCTGGTCGATGACCTCGGCGAGTTCGTGCTTTGGATCTGGCGACGCGCTGCTGGTTTGCCCCCGGCTTCTCGAGGCAACCTCCCTACCCCAGAACTTTCAATGAGCTCCGCTCGCTCTGGTTGCAGCATTCGGCCTACCGTTGCCAGAAGGGCTTTGCCAGCTCTGCCTCGACCTGTCGTCTCGTCAATCCGATGTCGTCGATCAGATGGGGATTGTCCTTCGACATTCGCTCAAGCTCCCAGCGAAAGCGTATCCGCTCGCGCCAGGTCCGATCGTGCCAGGCCGCGACAATGCTTCGCAGGGTCGCCAAGTACCGACGCGACGCTTCCGCCAGCACTACAGGCATTCTCGGCCGCACGGTCGGACACCGCGTCCATGCAAGAGTATCGTTCATGGCAACCTCCTATGGTTTGAGGGTGGGTCCTCGACTTGGGACCTCGACCTGAAAGAGGTTGAATTGTGCCGGATGCGAACAGTGCCGTAATTAAGCTCTCCCAAATAGTTCTCAAAATTTCCAAACGGGCTATAGATGCGCCTTATGCAGGGATCGCGCTTTGCCTTCGGTCCGTTCGTGCTTGATCCGGATGCGGGAACGCTGCTTCGGAACGATGATCCTGTTGCCGTCGGCTACCGCGGGCTGAAGCTGTTGGCGGCGCTCGTCGGGCGGCCTGGCGAAATCCTCGACAAGGCCAAGCTGATGGATGCGGCGTGGCCGGGTACGGCCGTCGAGGAAGGCAATCTCACCGTCCAGATCGCGCAGCTGCGCAAGCTGCTTGGTCCGTCCGCCGACGGCGGTGAATGGATCACCACTGTTCCGCGCGTCGGCTACCGCTTCACGGGGATCGTCGAACCCCTCGATGGCGCGAACCGAAAAGCTTTGCCGCTGCCCGACAAACCGTCGATAGCCGTGCTCCCCTTCGTCAATCTCAGCAACGACCCCGAACAGGAGCCCTTCGCCGACGGATTGACCGAAGACCTGATCACCGACCTGTCCAGGGCCTCGGGTCTGTTCGTCATCGCGCGCAATTCGACCTTCGCCTACAAGGGAAAGGCGGCGGACGTGCGCGAGATCGCCCGGGAGCTTGGCGTGCGCTACCTCCTGGAGGGCAGCGCAAGACGCGCCGCGGGGCGCGTGCGCATCAACGCCCAGCTGGTCGACGCGGCGAGCGGCGATCACCTGTGGGCGGAACGCTTCGATCGCGGCCTGGACGATATCTTTGCCGTTCAGGACGAGGTGACGGCCAAGATCGTGGAGGCGCTGCTTGGCCGGCTGCGCGCGCCGCCGCCGCGCAATCGGCCCAAGACTCTCGAGGCCTACGATCTGTGCGTGCGGGCGCGCAAGCTGATCGACGATTCGCCGCAGACCGCGCGGGAGGCGCATCTGATGCTGACGCGCGCGGTCGCGCTCGATCCGGACTATGCCGAGGCCTATCGCTGGCTTGCCATGAACCACTGGATGGGATGGGTGCATTGGGGCGAACCGGTGGAACCGAACCGCCGTATTGCCCTGGAGCTGGCGCGCAAGGCGGTGGCAATCGATCCCAACGACGCCGGCTGCCGCTGGGTGCTCGGCAACCTGCTTGCCTATGAGCGCGACTTCGCCGAAGCGGATGCCGAGTTCGCCAGGGCGTTCGAGCTCGACCCCAACGAGGCCGATGCCTGGGCGACACTGTCTGACATCTCCGTGCTGGCCGGGCGGGTCGAGGAAGGACTCGAACAGATCCGCAAGGCGTTCCGGCTCAACCCGTTTCCGGCAAGCTGGTACTATCTGACGCTCGGCGCGGCGCAATATGCGGCGCGCGACTACAAAGCCGCCGTCAAGACACTGCGCCGGGACGAGACTTACCGCACCAGCTCACGCCGCTTCCTGGCGGCCAGCCTCGCGCAGCTCGGCCGGCTCGACGAGGCGCGCGCGGAAGTCGAACTGTTCCTCGTCGGCAATCCGCATTTCACCACCAGCCATTGGGTCTGGACGGAGCCCTTCCGCGATCCGGCGATGCTCGACCATTTCGTCGATGGCTTCCGCAAGGCCGGCCTTCCGGATTGAAGCGCCGCCGGTCCCTTGGTCATGGCGCCTTCCCGCCGTTCGTGCCGCCTACTCTTCGAACCGACCCGTGGCGTCACGATCGCGCTCATATCGTCTCGTGAGCGGAAACGGCGGCAACCAGGTTTCGCGACGGACGATCCAGCTTTCGTACGTTGGCGTCAGTTGGTCCGGGGCATCCAGGGATCCCAGGTTCACTTCGATTTCGTCGGCGGTGCGACCAAAAATGGTCGAGCCGCAACGGGGACAGAAGAACCGCCCGGCGTAGTCACGGGTTTCGCCATCGATCGTCACCGCATCCTGAGGGAAAATCGCGGAAGCATGAAAAAGCGCCCCGTGATGCTTGCGGCAGTCGAGACAGTGACAAAGGCCCACCCGGTATGGGCGTCCAGTCGCCACAATTCGGACGTTGCCGCACAGGCAACCGCCGGTGAATCGGTCCATGCTGCATTCCTCCAAATCAAGCGAGCTGGATGTTTACGAACAACTCCACCATCCATGAACGCGACGCCAGCCTTTCAGCTAATGCGTCTGCGGTTGAAGTTCGATCCGATAGCCGAGCACGCGCCTTCCGGCCGGCTCGATCAGCATCACTGCTGGCTTGTCGGCGAATTCGCCATCGAAATCCACCGGGCTGGCGAGGCCGTGCCAGGGTTCGATGCAGAGGAATGGCGCGCCGCCCGGCTTTGACCAGACGCCCAATTCCCGGAATCCGTTCCAATGCATCTCGATCGCCGGACCACGATCGGCACCGTAACGCACAGCGGTGCTGGAAGGCTGGTCCAGGATCAAGGCATCCTCGTCAAACAGCCGATCCGACAAAGCGAGAATGTTGCCCTCGATGGGCGTCGGCTGCCTTGCCGCCAGCAGTAACCCGTCCTTGAGACGGCGGATCGGCGCATGCTCGGGCTTTGCAAAGGTCAGGCGGTAGGCCTCCTTGGGCAGGTCCGGCAGCAGCGGCCAGTTGAATGCCGGGTGCGCCCCGATCGACGCCGGTAGCGGCTCGTCGCCGGTGTTGGTGATCTCGAACGTGACGCCAAGCTGCCGGCCGTCGAGAGTGTAGGTTACCGCCAGACGGAAGGCGAAGGGGTAGTGCGTTCGGGTCTCCGCGTCGTCGGTGAGCACCAGCATGCAGGACCGAGAACCCCTCTCCGCCCAGGCAAACGACTTATCGCGGGCGAAGCCGTGCTGCGTCATCGGATAGGTCTGGCCGCGATGGCGCAGTTGGTCGCCCTTCAGCCGGCCGACGATCGGAAACAACACCGGGGAATGACGGCGCCAGGCCGGTCCGGCCTGCCACACAAGCTCCAGCCCATCCGCATCCCGCAGCGAGACCAGTTCGGCCCCCTGCCCGACTATAACGGCCGAGATGTCGTCGCCATGAAGTGTCTGGCTGTCCTGTGCCATATGTTCTCGCGGTTTGTCTTTGCTTGGCCGGCAGGCTAGCAAATGGCCAGGCGTGAACTCAAGGCGGCGGTTTGCATTGCGTTTCACACAGTCACGATGAACGTGCGATGGCACAAGCGGGCAAGGCGCCGTCTCAAATGAAGAGTGGCCGGAGATTTCCCTCCGGCCACGGCAAGATGCAGGGTGTTGCCTGCTACAGTTCGGACTATTCCCGCTCGCCGGTGAAGTTCAGCAACAGCTGGAAGATGTTGACGAAGTTGAGGTAGAGCGAGAAGGCGCCGAAAACGGCCAGCTTCTGCCGCGACTCCGCGTCGAAGTTCTCCGCATACTGTTCCTTGATCGACTGCGTGTCCCAGGCAGTCAGGCCGATGAACACGGCGATGCCGATCACCGAGATGGCGAACTGCAAAGCGGTCGAGCCGAGAAAGATGTTGACGATGCTGGCAATCACCACGCCGATCAGGCCCATGATCAGAAAGGACGAGAACTGGGTCAGGTCACGCCGGGTCGTGTAGCCGTAGAGGCTGGTGGCGCCGAACATGGTGGCGGCGATGAAGAAGGTGCGTGCGATGCTGGTTCCGGTGAAAACCAGGAAGACCGAGGCCAGCGACAGACCCATGACCGCACAGAAGGCCCAGAACATCGCCTGCGCGCTTGCCGCCGACATCGTCTGCATCTTGAACGAGAACAGCAGGACGAAGGCGAGCGGCGCCAGCATCACCACCCATTTCAGCGGGCTGGAAAAGATTGGCACGTAGAGCGCGGGCGTCGACGACACCATGAACGCGATGAGGCCGGTGACCACGAGGCCGAGGCCCATATAGTTGTAGACGCGCAGCATGTGCTGGCGCAGGCCCTCGTCGTAGAGGGCGCCGCTTTGGGCGCCGGTGCCGACGCGGTATCCCAGGTTGGGCGTGTTCATTTGCATTCTCCTTTGTGAACGGATCAGTAAAGCGTTCTCGCAAGGGTCTCGGCGGCGCGGTCGAGGTCGCGGACCTGGCTTTGCGCGACCACCGCATAAGCGACCTCGCCGATCTGGAAATAGGCCGAGGAAATGTCGCCCGAGGGCGCGACGGTCGGCTTGATCACGTCGAAGGTTCCCGGCCGTATCGCGAACAGCGACACCAGGCCCATCTCCTTGGTCTCGACCGCCATCTCGACGCTGGGGCCGAAGCGCGATGGATAGACCTGCACGTCGCGGACCTTCCAGTCCTTGGGCAAGGACGGCATGACGATGGCCGTCGCCGCGCGGATTTCGCCGGCATTGTAGTTTGGCGCCTCGGCCTGCGAAGACATGCTTTCGCGCACAAGGGTCGTCCTGTGCGCGCGCACCGCCTCGTCGACATAGGCGGGCGGCTGCGGCGAGGCGACGACCCTGGTCACAGACATCGGCCCGACGATGCCGTTAGCCAGCCAGCCGGCAGCGACGAAAGCGGCCACCGCCGCGGCACGTTGCAAGACGCCGAAGATGCGGCCCCGGGCAAGTCCCCTCTCCAGGCGCCGCGCGGCATCGGTCGTCACCGGCCTCGCCATGCCTGATCCGGCCAGCGCCACGCGCAGTTCGTCCCGCATCCTGAGATCCGACATCACACGCGCGGCCTCTTCCGGCCGGGCGGAGAGGAAGGCCTCGACTTCGATACGGCGCGAGACGTCGAGCTGATCGTCGACATAGGCGTCGAGATCAGCGTCCGTCACGGGGTCGATAGTTCCTGTCATGACGGGCCTCCAACAATCCTGAGGTGATTTTTCGCCTTCGTCGGAGCCCCCTCCTCCATCTTCCGAAGCGCGGCGCGCGCCCTACCGATGCGCGACATCAGTGTTCCGAGTGGCACGCCGCTGGCATCGGCCGCCTGGCTGTAGGAAAGGCCCTCAATGGCGACGAGATGCAGGGCCGAGCGCTGTTCTTCGGGCAGGCTGAAAAAAGCATCGCGCACCTGGCCCAGGCGCACCGAATGCTCCTGCGGCGCCGGCGCGCTGCCATCCGCAAGGTATCCAGCCTGTTCGATGCGCGCTGCTTCAGAGCGTCGCGAGCGCATGCGGTCGACGAACGTGTTGTGGACGATGGACAGCAGCCAGGCGCGCAAATTTCCGCCCGAGCGGAAGGTGCCGCGCCGCTCATAGGCGCGCACAAGAGCGTCATGCACGAGATCCTCGGCATCGGCACCGTCGCGCGTCAGCGAGCGCGCGTAACGCCTGAGCGAACCGAGTTGTCCGACGATATCGAAGCGTGGCATCGAGCGTTTCATGCCCTGTTTACGGAACATGTGGGGGTTTTAATCCCGGCCCTGCAGATTTTTTCGCGAAACGCCGCAGATATGCAGCCGCGGAGGTAGCTCGCAGCGATGCCAGGCCATGCGATTCAGGCTGGCGCAAGTTAAAACCGCTGGTGCAAGGGGTTCGATTTGCGTATCACTCCGCCGCGCCAACGGAACCATGCAGATGTTTGAAAACCTTCAGCCGGCTGCCGCCGACAAGATCCTTGCCCTGATCGGCCTCTATCGTGCCGATCCTCGACCCGACAAGGTCGACCTCGGTGTCGGCGTCTACAAGGATCGCGACGGCAAGACGCCGGTCATGCGGGCCGTGCGCGAGGCGGAGAAGCGGCTGCTGCAGGGTCAGGACACCAAGACTTATCTCGGCCTCGCCGGCGACACCGGGTTCAATACCGTGATGGCCAGGCTCGCCTTCGGTGCGGACGCAGACATGACGCGGATCCGTGCCGCGCAGGCGCCGGGCGGCTCCGGCGCGTTGCGGCTGGTGGCCGAGCTTTTGAAGCGAACCCGCGCCGATGCGACGGTCTGGTTGTCCGATCCCACCTGGCCGAACCACATGCCAGTGATGCGCGCCGCCGGGCTGCAAATCCGTGAATATCCCTATTTCGACGCGACATCGGGCGCCGTTCGCTTCGACGACATGCTGGCAGCACTGCGCACGGCGAAGGGCGGCGACGTGGTGCTGCTGCATGGCTGCTGCCACAACCCGACCGGCGCCAATCTGGACATCGCGCAGTGGGCCGCTGTCACCGATCTCGTCGTCGAGCGCGGCCTGCTGCCGTTTGTCGACATTGCCTATCAGGGCTTTGGCGATGGCCTCGAGGCCGATGCCGGCGGACTGCGGCTGCTGGCCGAAAAAGTTCCGGAAATGGTCGTCGCGTCCAGCTGCTCGAAGAACTTCGCCGTCTACCGCGACCGTGTCGGCGCGGCGATGATCCTGGCCAGGGACAGCGCGCAGGCCGACGTGGCGCTGGGCCAGATGCTGTCGGCGGCTCGTGCCATGTATTCGATGCCGCCGGACCACGGCGCGGCGGCAGTGCGCATCGTGCTCGAGGACGCGGTCTTGCGCGCGGACTGGGAAGCCGAGCTCGAGGAGATGCGCCTGCGCATGCTCAGGCTTCGGGTGCAATTCGCCGAGGCGCTGCGCCGGCAGTCCAATTCCGACCGCTTCGATTTCGTCGCCAGCCATCGCGGCATGTTTTCCCGGCTTGGGCTCACGGAAGCGCAGGTCGAACGGCTGCGCGCGGAATATGGCGTCTACATGGTCGGCGACAGCCGCATCAATGTCGCCGGCCTGCCGGAAGACGGCATGGACAAGCTCGCCAAGGCGATCGTTTCCGTGCTCGACTGACCGGACTTGTTCGGCGCAACTGTGGACAAGCCCGCTTCGCTCGCCGACAGCATTGGCCGCGCGGCGGACCGCGCGATAGCATCCGCCGCATGAAGCCATCGAAAGACATTTCGCGCCTGATCGAAATCATGGCGGCGCTGCGTGCGCCAAAGACCGGCTGTCCCTGGGATATCGAACAGGATTTCTCGACCATCGCGCCTTACACGATCGAGGAGGCCTATGAGGTGGCCGACGCCATCGCGCGCGGCGATCTCGACGATCTGCGCGAGGAACTCGGCGATCTCCTTTTGCAGGTCGTGTACCACGCGCGGATGGCTGAGGAAGCCGGCGAGTTCGCTTTCGGCGACGTGGTCCAGGCCATCACCACGAAGATGATCCGCCGCCATCCACACGTCTTCGGCGACGAACAGGCCCGCAGTGCCGGCATGGCCAAGGGCATGTGGGAGAAGATCAAGGCACAAGAGAAGGCCGAGAAGCGTAGCGCCCGTCTCGCGCGCGGACTCGACCCGGAAGACAACGGCAAGGGGTTTCTGGACAGCGTGCCGGTCGCCCTGCCCGCACTGACGCGGGCATTGAAGCTTCAGGAGAAGGCCGCCCGCGTCGGTTTCGACTGGAGCGAGGCAGCCCCCATCCTCGACAAGATCGAGGAAGAGATCCGCGAATTGCGCGAGGCGCTGGCCAAAGGCCAAACCGCGGAGATCAAGGATGAATTCGGCGATATGCTGTTTGCCGTCGTGAATCTCGGCCGTCACCTGAAGCTCGATTCGGAAGCAGCGCTAAGCGGCACCAACGAGAAATTCCGTTCGCGCTTCCACTATGTCGAGCAGGCCCTGGAGAATTCCGGCAGCTCGCTGGAAAAGGCTGATCTGGACGAAATGGAAGCGCTCTGGCAGGAAGCGAAGAGCGCGAAATAACTGGCGTTAGCCGTTATTCTTGCGACGCAATCTGCTTTCGATCTCTTCGCGGGCACTTTGCGTGGCCTTGAGGGAGATGGTGGCGCTGCCGTCGTCATTGTCGGTTCGCGAAACGACATCGCCATTGCGGTAAAGCCAGTCGACAAGGCCGAACTGCGCCGGCCCGATCGTCACCGTCAGATCTTCAAGCTCGCCGGACATGCGTGTCTCGATGATCGCGTTCAGCGCGTCGATGCCTTCGCCCGTGACAGCCGATATGGCGACGGGAGGCGCCTTGGCATCCGTACTCTCGGCAAGCAGCCGTGCGCGATTGCCTTCATCGAGCAGGTCGACCTTGTTCCAGACCTCGATGACCCGCTTGGTATCGCCGGCGTCGACGCCGAGATCGGCCAGGATGCGCTCGACGTCCTCGGCCTGGGCGGATGTGTCAGGATCGGAGATGTCGCGCAAATGGATGATGAGATCCGCCTCGACCACCTCTTCAAGCGTGGCGCGGAAAGCCGCGATGAGATGCGTCGGCAGGTCCGAGATGAAGCCGACCGTGTCCGAGAGGATGATCGGCGTGCCGTGCGGCAGCCGCACGCGGCGCAGCGTCGGATCGAGCGTGGCGAACAGCATGTCCTGCGCCAGCACCCCTGCCCCGGTCAGCTTGTTGAATAGCGTCGATTTTCCGGCATTGGTGTAGCCGACGATGGCCACCACCGGAAACGGCACCTTCTTGCGCTTGGCACGATGCAGGTCGCGGGTGCGGCGCACCGTCTCCAACTCGTGCTTCAGCTTGACGATCTTGTCCTGCAGGACGCGCCGGTCCGATTCGATCTGGGTTTCGCCGGGGCCGCCGAGGAAGCCGGCGCCGCCGCGCTGGCGCTCGAGGTGGGTCCAGCTGCGCACCAGCCGGCCCTTCTGGTAGTTGAGATGGGCAAGCTCGACCTGCAGCGTGCCTTCCTTGGTGCGGGCGCGCTCGCCGAAGATCTCGAGGATCAGCCCGGTGCGGTCCAGCACCTTGGCGTTGAATTCCTTCTCGAGGTTGCGCTGCTGCACCGGCGTCAGCGGATGATCGACGATGACCACCTCCGCATGCCCTTCCTTGACGATCTCCGCCAACTCCTCGACCTTGCCGCTGCCGAGCAAGGTCGCCGGACGTGGATCGTTGACGGTAACCACGGCCGTGTGGATCAGATCGAGATCGATGGCGCGGGCAAGACCGACCGCCTCGTCGTGACGGGCCTCGGCTGAGCGCGTCAGCCGCGGACGGTTGGTGTCGTCCTCGCCGCGCGGCTGGCGGGTAAGCACCGGCACGATGACAACTGCCCGGGTCGGACCCTCGGCCTCCGTCCCCGGCTGATGTGCTGATTTTCCGCGAACGCTGCGGTCCGGGTCCTTCTCACGTGCCAATCAGGCGCCCTGGCTTTCCTCGCCATCGAACATCTGAACCGGCTGGCTCGGCATGATCGTGGAAATGGCGTGCTTGTAGACGAGCTGGGAGTGGCCGTCGCGGCGCAGCAGGACGCAGAAATTGTCGAATGAAGTGACGACGCCGGTCAGCTTCACGCCGTTGATGAGAAAGATGGTGAGCGGGTTCTTGCTCTTGCGAACAGAGTTCAGGAACAGGTCCTGAAGGTTTTGCGATCGTTCCGCCATTGTTCTTGTCTTTCGCCGATCCCCTTCGGTTTGCAGGCCAATGCGCCAAATTAACCAGCACATGTCAAGCGCACAAACACCGTCTTGTCGTCAGTAACGACAAGCAGAACGAGATATATTGATGTTCATTCCACCTGTGCGGTTATCAGGCTGGACTTTTTTCCGCAATGTCAAAAAAGGCTTGCCGCAACGAAAGTGTTATCGAGCCGGGGTGGCCGTTGGCGATCGGATCGCCGTCTATGGCCACGACCGGCATGGCAATCGTGGTCGCGGAACTGATGAAAGCCTCCCTCGCCGCCTTGGCCTCGGCGACGGAAAAGCCGCGTTCCTCGATCTTGAGTCCGAGCTTGGCCGCCACCTCAAACATGGTGGTGCGGGTTATGCCGCGAAGAATGCCGTGCTCAGCCGGCCTGGTGACCAGAACGCCGTCCCTGGTGACGATCCAGGCATTCGACGACCCGCCTTCCTTGACGTTGCCGTCCGTATCCACGAACCAGGCTTCCTGCGCGCCAGCTTCCTTGGCCTTCTGCTTGGCCAACACATTGGGCAGCAGGCCGGTGCTCTTGATGTCGACGCGATCCCAGCGATTCTCAGGCACGGTGATGACGGCGATACCGGTCTCGGCCCGCTTGGCTCCAGCAGCGGGATCCAGCTTCCTGGCGGTGATCACCAGCGACGGCCTGGTATCAGCCGAGGGGAAGGCGAAGTCTCGGCTGGCGACGCCGCGTGTGACCTGAACGTAAACCAGGCCGTTGACGACATGGTTGCGATTGACCACTTCGCGCATGATGAGCGGCAGGACGCCTGGGGTGACCGGCCAGCCGATCGACAGCTCGCTCAGCGAACGGTTCAGCCGGGCGAGGTGACGCGGCATGTCCACGATGAAGCCGCGCGCCACTTCGCAGACCTCGTAAACGCCGTCGGCGAACTGGTAGCCACGGTCTTCGATATGCACAGCGGCATCAGCATGAGCGGTGTAGCGCCCGTTCACATAGGCAATACGCGGCATTTGTCACCTCGGGGGATCTGCTTCGGCTTGTTTAAGCGATTCCGCCTCAACAGTGATGGATAATCGCGTGGGCCACTGAAGCAACTCCAGAAAGCGTGTAACGGTTTTCCGGCCGGAACTGCTTGAGCAAGGTATCGAACCGGGCCGGCAATGCATCAAACGCCGAACCGCTCAAGATATCAGTCAGACGCCGAGCGACTTCAGCTTGCGGTGCAGCGCGGAACGCTCCATGCCGATGAACTCGGCCGTTTTCGAGATGTTGCCGCCGAACCGGTTGATCTGGGCGATCAGATAGTCCTTCTCGAATTGTTCGCGCGCCTCGCGCAGCGGCAGCGCCATGATGTGCTGGTCCGACTGGTTCGGCGTGCGGGGCATGACATCGCCGATTTCGGATGGCAACAGGTCGGCGGTGATCGGCGCATCGACATTGTCGCCGCGCGCCAGAATCATCAGCCGTTCGACATTGTTGCGCAATTGGCGAACATTGCCTGGCCAATTGTGCGCCTGCAGCACCGCCATGGCGTCATCGCCGATGCGGCGCGGCTTGATTCCGGCCTGACGGGCGATCTGCTTCATGAAATTGTCAACGAGATAAGGAATGTCCTCGCGCCGCTCGGCAAGTCCCGGCACCGTCACCGGTACCACCGCAAGGCGATGGTAAAGATCCTCGCGGAAACGGCCATCGGCGATCATCGCCTCCAGGTTCTGGGACGTCGAGGAGATGATGCGGACATCGACCTTGACCCGTTTGGTGCCGCCGACGCGTTCGAACTGCTGTTCGACCAGCACACGCAGGATCTTGTTCTGCGTCTCGCGCGGCATGTCGGCCACCTCATCGATGTAGAGGATGCCGCGATGGGCTTCCTCGAGGGCGCCGACCTTGCGCTCGACACCGTTCGATTCGGTGCCGAACAGTTCGATCTCCATGCGTTCGGGCGTGATGTTGGCGGCGCTCAGCGTCACGAAAGGCGCGCTCTTGCGTGCCGACAGCGTGTGGATGGCGCGCGCGGCCAGCTCCTTGCCAGATCCGGAGGGCCCAATGATCATGACGCGGCTGTTGGTCGGCGCGACGCGCTCGATGGTCTGGCGCAACTGGCTCATCGCCGACGACATGCCGATCAGGTCGAAGGTCTCGCCGCTGCGCAGCTTGAGATCGGAAACCTCGCGCCTCAGCTTGGAGGTTTCCAGCGCACGCTCGGCAATCAGAATCAGCCTGTCCGCCTTGAAGGGCTTCTCGATGAAGTCATAGGCGCCGCGTCTGATGGCGGAGACCGCGGTCTCGATGTTGCCGTGGCCCGAAATCATTACCACCGGCAGGTTGGGGTGCATGGTCTTGATCTCGTCCAGCAAAGCCAGGCCGTCCAGGCGCGAACCCTGCAGCCAGATGTCGAGGAAAATCAGCCGCGGGGCTCGGTCAGCGACGGCCGCCAGCGCGGTGTCGGCATCGGATGCCGTGCGGGTTTCGTGACCTTCGTCGCTCAGTATGCCTGCGACGAGCTCACGGATGTCTTCCTCGTCATCGACGATCAGAATATCAGACGCCATTACCGACCTTTTCAGTTTCTCTTTCGTGTTCCGTCCTGCTTTCGCCGCGCGCTGGCGCCACGGCCGCAGGTGGCAGGATGATGCTGATCATCGCGCCGCGCCCGCCGTGGAAATCCGCAGGCGCATCGTGGAGCTCCAGCCTGCCGCCATGGTCCTCCACGATCTTCTTGACGATGGCGAGGCCAAGGCCCGTGCCCTTCTCACGCGTGGTCATGTAGGGCTCCAGCAGCCGTTGGCGATTCTCCCGCGGCAGGCCTTTGCCATTGTCGATGACGTCGATGCGAATCGCGCCATTCTGACGTCCGGCTTGAATCCGGATTATGCCGTGCGAACCGTCCTTCTGTTCCAGCCCGTCGATCGCTTCGGCGGCGTTCTTGATCACGTTGCCGAAAGCCTGCGCCAACAGGCGGCTGTCGAAAGTACCCTTGAGCGGTTCGTTGCCGAATATGCGCTCGAACGTGATGTCGGAACGGCTCACCTCGACCAGGAACGAGGCTTCGCGCAGGGATTCACGCAGGTCTATGGACTTCATCTCGGGCTTCGGCATGCGCGCGAAAGCGGAGAATTCGTCGACCATGCGACCGATATCCTCGACCTGCCGGATGATCGTGTCGGTGCACTGGTCGAACACCTCGCGGTCCTCGGTGATGACCTTGCCGTAGCGGCGCTTGATGCGCTCGGCTGAAAGCTGGATCGGCGTCAGCGGGTTCTTGATCTCATGGGCGATGCGGCGCGCCACGTCGGCCCAGGCAGAGGAGCGCTGCGCCTGGACCAGATCGGTGATGTCGTCGACCGTCACGACGTAGGATTTCTCCTCAGTGCCGTTATCGCCGGCCTCGATGGTGATCTGCACGTTGAAAGTCCGCTCCGTGCCGGCGCGGAAAAACGTCACCTGCTCGCGATAGACGGGCTTGCCCGACTGGCGGCCGATCTCGAACACGCGGCCGACATGCGGCAGAATGGCGGAAAGGTTCTGCCCGAGTGCCGCACTGGCCGAAATGGCCAGCATGGACTCGGCCGAGCGGTTCACGATGGTGACGATGCCATAGGGATCGACGCCGATGACGCCGGCGGTGACACCGGCCAGCACCGCTTCCGAAAAGCGCCGTCGCTCGTCAATCAGATCCTTGGCGGACAGGATCTCGTTGCGCTGCGATTTCAATTCCTGCAGCATCTTGTTGAAAGTGTTGCCGAGCGAGGCAACGTCGCCGTCGGACGGGCGCACCGGCACGGCGACGTCGAGATTGCCGGTCGCGACCTCGTCGGCAGCGCCGATGAGCTGACGAATCGGCCGCACCAGCCGGTCGGCCACGGCAATGCCGGTCCAGATTGCCGACAGGATGATAATCAAAGTCAACGACAAATAAGGCAACGCGAACGCCACCTGCGAAGTGCGCCTGTTGTCTTCGAGGTTGCGATATTCGTCGGTATTCGATCTGACGATCTGGCGCGCCTTTATCACCTCGGGATCGACCAGCCGGATCGTGTAGAGGTAGAGCCCCTCGATCTCACGCAGCTTGACGATGGCGCCCATGATGTTGCGCGTGCGCGGCTCGATCAGAACCGGCTTGCCGTCGGTGGCGCTGGCGACCGCTCCCTCGGGCGGTTCCGGCATGGCGAAGTCGGCATCGGTCTTGGCGCTCATCACGAAGGAGCCGTCGGGCTTGATCAGCGCGGCATGCGCCAGCGAGCGGCCCACCGCTTCCTTGCTCATCAGATCGAGGAAGCCAGTCCGGTCGAGGCCGTAAAGCGTGCGCGACGCGTCGAGGTCATAGGCCATCGACAGCGTCGTGCCCTGAAGGTTACGCGCGTTTTCCTGCACATAGGCATCGGCGATGGACAGCGACGAATTGACGATCGTCTTGGTGCGAATCTCGAACCAGCGGTCGAGGCCGATATCGAGCGTGATCGACGCAATGATGGCCACCATGATGGCGGGGATGGCGGCGACGAGCGCGAACATAGCCACGATGCGCACATGCAGCCGCGAGGCTGCCTTGCCATGCCGGCGCGCCATGACGATGCGATGCACCTCCCGGCCGATCAGTGCGATCAGCAACAGGACGAAGATGGCGTTGAGCGCGATCAGCGCCCAGGTTGTCCTGGCATCGGGCGCAATCGGCGTCGCGCCGACCAGGATCGCGAACGAAATGGCCGCCATGACCAGCGCACCGACGACCGCCACCACGCCGGGCAGCGCCAGCAGCCGGCGCCCGTCACGCGTGCCGGGGTCGTTGAAAAGCGGTTCGTTCGGTGTCGGAGCCTGCGAAGCCATGTCGCCGTCTAGAGCCAGTGATTGCGTCGGATCTATGCAACGCATTGTGGCGATTATGCAACAAGTGTGGCCTGGACGGAAATCTTTCGCGGACAGTCCCCCGGAAAAGCGCTTCGGCTCTATCCCGGCTCAGGCTTGGCGCGACGATTTGTAGACGTTGACGCCGAGTTCGCGAATCTTCTTGCGCAGCGTGTTGCGGTTGAGCCCCAGCAGTTCCGCGGCTTTGATCTGGTTGCCGCGCGTCGCGGTCATCGAGGCCAGCACCAGCGGATATTCGACCTCCGAGAGAATGCGCTGGTACAGCCCGGCAGGCGGCAATTCGCCGGCAAACGAGGTGAAATAGCGCTGCAGGAAATGCTCGACCGCCTGGCCGATGGACAGGTCGTCGGGAATGAGGTTGCCGCCGCCCGGCACCACGGGACGCTCGCCGGTCTTGAGTTCCGCCTCGATGATCTCGGCGGAAATCTCGTCCTGTGAATAGAGCGCGGCGAGCCTGCGGACCAGGTTTTCCAGTTCGCGCACATTGCCCGGCCAGGGATAGCGCTTCATCAATTCGATGCCGCCCGACGAGATACGCTTGGTCTGGAGACCCTCCATCTCGCCGAGCTTGAAGAAGTGCCGGACGAGGTCCGGCACGTCCTCGGAGCGCTCGCGCAGTGCCGGCAGCCTGAGGGGCACGACATTGAGGCGATAGAAAAGATCCTCGCGGAAGAGCCCCTGGTTGATCAGCGTGCGCAAATCCTTGTTGGTGGCGGCGACGATGCGCACGTCGGTCTTGATCGGCGTGCGGCCGCCGACCGTCGTGTATTCGCCTTGCTGGAGGACGCGCAGCAGGCGCGTCTGCGCTTCCATCGGCATGTCGCCGATCTCGTCAAGGAACAGCGTACCACCTTCGGCCTGTTCGAAGCGGCCGGTTGAGCGGTTCTGCGCACCGGTGAAGGCGCCCTTCTCATGGCCGAACAGTTCCGATTCGATCAGGTCGCGCGGGATAGCCGCCATGTTGATGGCAACGAAAGGGCCGCCACGGCGGCGTCCATATTCGTGCAGCGCACGCGCCACCAGCTCCTTGCCGGTGCCCGATTCGCCCGAAATCATCACCGTCAGGTCGGTCTGCATCATGCGCGCCAGCATGCGATAGATGTCCTGCATGGCGGCCGAGCGGCCGACCAGCGGCATGGTCTCGGGCTGCTCTTCCGGCCGCGCGTCGATCTTGGGGCGCCGAGGCTCCGACAGCGCCCGGTTGACGATGTTGAGGAGCTCGGTGAGGTCGAACGGCTTCGGCAGATATTCGTAGGCGCCGGTCTCGGAGGCACGGATCGCCGTCATGAACGTATTCTGGGCGCTCATGACGATGACGGGCAGCTCCGGCCGTGCTTTCTTGATGCGCGGCAGCATGTCGAATGCGTTCTCGTCCGGCATCACCACGTCGGTGATGACGAGATCTCCCTCGCCCGCCGCCACCCAGCGCCACAGCGTCGAGGCATTGGAGGTCACGCGCACCTCATGGCCAACACGCGAAAGGGCCTGGTTGAGGACCGTACGGATCGCCGCATCGTCGTCGGCGACGAGAATATTGCCGCGAACGGTCATTTGCGGTCTCCTTCAGCGTCTTCATCGGCACCGAGCGCCGTTTCCTTCCAGGCCGGCATCAGGATGCGGAACATTGTCGCGCGCGGCGTCGATTCGCATTCGATGATGCCGCCATGCTCACCGACGATCTTGGCCACCAGCGCGAGGCCCAGTCCCGAGCCGTTCGGCTTGGTGGTGATGAAGGGATCGAACAGGATCGGCAGGATGTCCTCCGAAACACCGGAACCGTTGTCGCGCACGCAGAACTCGAGCGGCAGCGACACGCGATCCTGAGTGCCTGGAACCGAAACGCGAATGCCCGGCCGGAAGGCCGTCGACAGGACGATTTCACCTTGGGGATCGCCGCCGATCGCCTCGGCGGCGTTCTTGACCAGGTTGAGGAACACCTGGATGAGCTGGTCGCGGTTGGCGAAAACCGGAGGCAATGAAGGATCATAATCCTCCAATATCTTGATTTTCCTAGCAAAACCGTTCTTCGCGATCGCCTTCACATGGTCGAGTACGACATGGATGTTAACGGGGTAGCGGTCAATCGGCCGCTCGTCGGAAAACACCTCCATGCGATCGACCAGCGACACGATGCGATCGGTCTCGTCGGTTATCAGCCGCGTCAGCGCGCGATCCTCGTCGGAAGCGGACAGTTCAAGCAGCTGGGCAGCGCCCCTGATGCCGGAGAGCGGGTTCTTGATCTCGTGAGCCAGCATCGCCGCCAGACCGGTCACCGAGCGCGCCGCGCCGCGGTGCGTCATCTGCCGGTCGATCTTGTCGGCCATCGACCGTTCCTGGAACATCACCACGACGGAGCCTGGAAACTCCGGCACCGGGGCGACATAGAGATCGACCACCTTCTCGATGCCGAGACGCGGAGACGACACGTCGACCCGGTACTCGTTGACGGGGGCCCGGCGCTCGCGCACCTGGTCGACCAGTGTCAGCAACGGGCTGCCGAAGGGAATGAGCTTTGACAGCGTGTTGCGGGCGAGCATCGTCGCGCTCGAGCGGAAGAAGTCCTCCGCATCGGCGTTGGCGAAGGTGATGAACCCCTCCGAACTGATCATAATGACCGGACGGCGGATGGTGTTGAGCACGATCTGGGCAGCATCCGCCATTTCCGGGCCCTGGCTGACGGAGGCGTTCATGCGGCGCTCCGCAAGGGTGCTTGCTCGGCGGCCGAAAACACCTCGCGAAGCAAGGTAATCGTCCGCGCGGGATCGAAAGACGTGAGAATGGCCTTGCGCCTTTCGCCGGCAACGGCGCCGGCATGGCGGTCCAGATACCAGCCGAGGTGCTTGCGCGCCTGGCGCAGGCCGCTCTCGACGCCGTAGAGCGCAAGCATGTCCTCGTAATGGGCAATGATGTAGTCGGTCAGTTCCGCAGCGCTTTCCGGTAGCCGGGCAAGCTCGCCTGCCGCCGCGGCCGCGATGGTTCCGGCGACCCAGGGCGCGCCGTAGTGGGCGCGGCCCACCATCACGGCATCGGCGCCGGATTGCTCCAGAACAGCGGCTGCTTGCGCAGGCGAAGACACATCGCCATTGGCGACAACCGGGATCGACACGGCAGCCTTGACGCGGGCTATTGCGCGCCAATCAGCATTGCCCTGATAGAACTGGCAGCGCGTGCGGCCGTGCACCGTCACCATCTTGACGCCCGCCTGCTCGGCACGGCGCGCCAGGTCCGGCGCGTTGAGCGCCGTTTCGTCCCAGCCGAGCCGCATCTTCAGCGTCACCGGCACACCGACCGCGCCGACCACGGCGTGTACCAGCGACAGTGCATGATCGAGGTCCTGCATCAGTGCCGAACCGGCATAGCCGCCGGTCACCTTCTTGGCGGGGCAACCCATATTGATGTCGATGATGTCGGCGCCCTCGCCGGCGGCGATGCGCGCGCCTTCGGCCATATGTGCCGCCTCGCGGCCGGCAAGCTGCACCATATGGACGGGCAGGCCCGAATGACGTATGCGCAGGTCGCAGCCGGCCCTGCCTTTGGCGAGCTCGCCGCTTGCCACCATTTCGGACACGACCATGCCGGCGCCGTGCGCATGGGCGCGTCGCCGGAACGGCTCGTCGGTAATTCCCGACATCGGCGCGAGGAACACGCGATTGCGGATACTCACGCCGCCGACATCGAGAGGTGCGGCCAATTTGGTCAGGTCAAGCATGCACAAAAACCAAGCATGTTCATTTGCTGCACATTCTCTAGCCATATCGGCCGCAATGTGCAACGCGGAATGACGCCACATTACGGCGCAATTGGGAAATGCCGAGCTCGGCTGCAGTCCCGAGCAAAGCGCCGCGCCTTGCACGAACACGCAATGGACGTTTTAGGGCTTCCTGTTCGGCCTACAATCTCTCCGAAACCGATTACACTTTTGGGGATCGTGCGCTAAGCCAATCGGCATGACTGACGGAAACGAAAACCGGGCTTTGGAGGCGAACGGCAAGGTCGCGGTGGTTATTGTTGCGGCCGGCCGCGGCGCGCGTGCCGGACAGGCCGATGGCCCGAAGCAATATCAGCAGATCGGCGGTCGCGCCGTCATCGCCCACGTCATCGATATTTTCCTGGCGCATCCGCGTATCGGCCCGCTCGTCGTGGCAATACACGCCGAGGATCACGAACTTTTTCGACATGCCGTCGGCGCACACTCCAATCGCGTCACGGCAATTGCGGGTGGCCCCACCAGGCAAGACTCGGTTCGACTCGGACTGCAGGCGTTGAGAAGCCACGCACCGGACAAGGTTCTCATCCACGACGCGGCGCGCCCCTTCGTCGACGCGGACCTGATCGACCGCACGATCGCAGCCATCGGCGAGCGCGAGGGCGCGCTCCCGGCGCTGCCCGTCGCCGATACGCTGAAACGCGAATCCGCCGCCGGGATGGTCGCCGAAACGGTTTCCCGGAGCGGGCTTCACGCGGCGCAAACGCCGCAGGGTTTCCCATTCCTGGCGATTATGGCCATGCATGAGGAAGCCTATAGCAGCGGCAAAACCGACTTTACCGACGACGCCGCGATCGCCGAGTGGATGCAGATGCCGGTCAAACTCGTTCCCGGCTCACCGGACAACGTCAAACTCACCTGGGCACGGGACATCGCCATGGCGGACCAACGACTTTCCAGCGAGCGCATGCGCTTTCCCGATATTAGAACCGGCAATGGCTACGACGTCCACGCGTTCGAGCCCGGCGACCACGTCACGCTATGCGGCATCGCCATTCCGCATGACAAGAAACTGTCCGGCCATTCCGATGCCGATGTCGGGCTCCATGCCCTTACCGATGCGCTGCTGGCGACCTGCGGCGCCGGCGACATCGGCACGCATTTCCCACCCTCCGACCCGCAGTGGAAGGGTACTGCCTCCCGGATATTCGTAGAACATGCGGCAAAGCTGGTGCGCGCGCGCGGCGGCCGCATCGCCAATGCCGACATCACGCTGATCTGCGAGGCACCACGCGTCGGCCCACATCGCGAGGCGATGACGGCTGCCCTGTCGCAGATGCTGGCCATCTCTGCCGACCGCATCTCCATCAAGGCGACAACCAACGAGAAGCTCGGTTTCGTCGGCCGCGAGGAAGGCATTGCGGCGATCGCCACGGCGAGCGTGGTGTTTCCCGGCGAGGTGCCGGAATGAGCAACAGCGAACTGGCAAATGCATTGCTGCAAGCCTGCCAGAAGCGCGGCATCATGCTTGCGACGGCGGAAAGCTGCACCGGCGGCATGATCATCGCCGCGCTGACCGATATCGCCGGCTCTTCCGCCGTGGTCGATCGCGGCTTCATCACCTATTCCAATGAAGCCAAGATGGACATGCTCGGGGTTTCCGCCGCCACGCTGGAGGCTCATGGCGCGGTTTCACGCGAGACAGCGATCGAAATGGCAACCGGCGCGCTGGCGCGCTCCCGTGCCGGGCTCAGCCTCGCCGTTACCGGCGTTGCCGGACCGGGCGGTGGCTCGCCGGAAAAGCCAGTCGGCCTGGTCTGGTTCGGGATTGGCCTAAGCGGCCGGCCGGTGACGGCCGAGCGCGTGCTGTTCGCCGATGAAGGCCGTGATTTCATTCGCCAGGAGACCGTCAGCCATGCAGTCAAGCTGGGATTGCACGCGCTTGGGCATGCTCACGCCGGTTTTGCACCGTAGATGACATCAGCACGCTTCTCGAAGGCCTCGGAAAACATACGGAAGGCACGGTCGAACATCGTGCCCATCAGGGCGCCCAGAATGCGGCTCTTGAACTCGTAGTCGATGAAGAAGCAGACCGCGCAGCCGCCGTCGGCAGGGTCGAATCGCCAGACATTGGTCAGATATTTGAACGGACCGTCGATGTATTTGACGTCGATCGCACGCTCGTCGGGCTTCAGCAGCACCTGCGTCGTGAAGGTCTCGCGGATCGCCTTGTAGCCGATGCTCATATCGGCGACGAGGATCGTGCGCCCGTCACGCTCCTTGCGCGAGCGCACCGTCAGTGCCTCGCAAAGCGGCAGGAATTGCGGATAAGCTTCGATGTCGGCGACCAGGGCGAACATCTGTTCCGGCGTGTGGGAAACGCGGCGGGTGGCTTCGAATTTCGGCATGAACCCGGCTCTAAAGCGCGTCGCGTCGACACAGACTCATGCGACGCACCTTAGAGTCTTTGTTTTCGTGCATGCCGTTCTCCCCAAACCCGAAGTCACTTTGGGCGACATGCATCAGAGCGATTTCTCGAGCTGCGCTTGGCGCGCGGCGCGCAGCTTGGCGAAATCGTCGCCGGCGTGGTGCGAGGAGCGGGTCAGCGGGCTCGACGCCACCAGCAGGAAGCCCTTGGTCCGGCCGATCGTCTCGAAGGACTTGAACTCCTCCGGGGTGACGAAGCGGATCACCGGGTGGTGCTTTTTCGATGGCTGCAGATACTGGCCTATGGTCATGAAGTCGACATTGGCCGAACGCAGATCGTCCATAAGCTGCAGGATTTCGTTCCGCTCCTCGCCCAGTCCAACCATGATGCCGGACTTGGTAAAGATCGAAGGGTCGAGCTCCTTGACCCGCTGCAAAAGCCTGATCGAATGGAAATAGCGGGCGCCTGGCCGGACCGTCAGGTAGTTCGACGGCACCGTTTCGAGATTGTGGTTGAAGACATCGGGCTTTGCCGCAACCACGACCTCCAGTGCGCCGTCCTTGCGCAGGAAGTCGGGCGTCAGGATCTCGATCGTGGTTGAAGGCGTCGCCGCCCGGATCGCACGGATGACCTCGGCGAAATGCTGCGCGCCGCCATCGGCGAGATCGTCGCGATCGACAGAGGTGATGACGACGTGGCTGAGGCCCATCTGCTTGACCGCGTGGGCGACCCGTGCCGGCTCGTCCGGGTCGAGCGCGGTCGGGATGCCGGTGGCAACGTTGCAGAAGGCGCAGGCACGTGTGCAGATCTCGCCCATGATCATGAAGGTGGCGTGCTTCTTGTCCCAGCACTCGCCGATGTTCGGGCAGCCGGCCTCCTCGCAGACCGTCACCAGCTTGTGCGATTTCACGATCTCGCGGGTTTCGGCATAGCCTTTCGACACAGGCGCCTTGACGCGGATCCAGTCAGGCTTGCGCAGCACGTCCTGGTCGGGCTTGTGCGCCTTCTCCGGATGCCGCAGCCGCGGCGCATTGGCGATCGTGTCGAGGACGGTGACCATCGGAACCCTGGTTTTCTTTGCGATCGCCGCCGGCGATCGTCACTTACACGTCATCTAGGACTTTTCAGCACAAAGAAAAAGGCTGCGGCGGTACATGCCGCCACAACCGTTTTCGCATGGCGGAAACGATACCGACTAACGGCGCACCAGACGCCCGGCCCAGATCAGCAGGCAGGCGCCGATGAAACCGGTGATCAGGTAGGCGGTCCAGCCGACGCCAAATACGCCGATGTTCAAGGCTCGCAGGATCGCGTTCAGCACCACTGCGCCGGCAATACCTAAGATGATGTTCATCAAGACGCCGGTATTGCTCTTCATGACCATTTCGGCAAACCAGCCCGCCAGGCCGCCGATGATGATGGCTGCGATCCAGCCCACGCCATTCACGTCCATATGCCCTCTCCTTGCTTGAGAAAAAACGCATCCGGAAACGAACTAACTTGCCGTCGAGCTCCTGCGGCTTTCGCGTCTGAGTCTCGTGCGGCCAATCTATCATGCGTTCAACGCACGGCCATAGGCGTCGAGCACGCTTTCCTTCATCATCTCCGACAGCGTCGGGTGCGGGAAGATCGTGTGCATCAGTTCTTCCTCGGTCGTCTCGAGGTTCATCGCAACGACAAAACCCTGGATCAGTTCGGTCACTTCGGCGCCCACCATGTGGGCGCCAAGCAGTTGGCCGGTGTTCTTGTCGAAGATGGTCTTGATGAAGCCCTGGTCCTCGCCGAGCGCGATGGCCTTGCCATTGGCGGCGAACTGGAAGCGGCCGACCCTGACATCCTTGCCCTCGGCCTTGGCTTTCGCTTCTGTCAGGCCGACCGAAGCGACCTGCGGATTGCAATAGGTGCAGCCAGGGATCTTCAGCTTGTCGGTGGCGTGCACGCCGGGGAAATTGGCGATCTTCTCGACGCAGACGACGCCTTCATGCTCGGCCTTGTGGGCGAGCATCGGCGGGCCGGCGACATCGCCGATGGCGTAGATGCCGGACACATTGGTCTTACCGTAGCCGTCGACGACCACGCAGCCGCGCTCCGTCTTCACGCCAAGCGTTTCCAGGCCGAGGCCCTCGATATTGCCTTGCACGCCGACGGCCGAGATCATGCGATCGGCCGTGATCTTCTCCACCTTGCCGTCCTTCATCTCGACATGCGCGGTGATTGAATTGGCGCTTTTCCCGACCTTGGTTACCTTGGCTTCGAGAATGATTTTCATGCCCTGCTTCTCGAACTGCTTCTGGGCGAATTTCGACACCTCGGCGTCCTCGACCGGCATCACGGCCGGCAGCAGCTCGACGACGGTCACGTCGGCGCCCATGGTGCGGTAGAACGAGGCGAATTCGATGCCGATGGCGCCCGAACCCATCACCAGCAGCGACTTCGGCATTTCCTTGGGCACCATGGCCTCGAAATAGGTCCAGATCAGCTTGCCGTCCGGCTCGATGCCCGGCAGCGCCCGCGGCCGGGCGCCGGTCGCTAGTATGATGTGCTTGGCGGTGTAGGTGCCCTCGCCCTTGACGCCTTTCGGCACAGGCGGCTGTGGCTCCATCGGCTTCTTGGCCGTCTTGGCGACGACGATCTCGCCCGGTTTTGTCAGCTTGGCCTCGCCCCAGATGACGTCGACCTTGTTCTTCTTCATCAGGAAGGCGACGCCGCCATTGAGCCGCAGCGAAACCTTGCGCGAGCGGTCGACGACGGCCGACGTATCGACGCCGACCTTGCCGTCGAGCTTCAGTCCATAGTCCTTCAGATGATCCGAATAATGCATGATCTCGGCCGAACGCAGCAACGCCTTGGTCGGAATGCAGCCCCAGTTCAGGCAAATGCCGCCGAGATGCTCGCGCTCGACGATCGCCGTCTTGAAACCGAGCTGCGCGGAACGCACTGCCGTGACATAGCCGCCGGGACCGGAGCCGATGATGATGACGTCGTAGTTCTCAGCCACGGTTTTCTCCTTCAATCACAATTCCAGCATGACGCGCACGAGCGGCGTCAACGCCTCGCCGATGTTTCGCGTATTTTCGGCATCGAGATGGACGCCGTCGAGCGGCGTGGTCTTGGCCACAGTGCCGGCATCGAAGAAGCCGCAGCCAGCCTCATCGGCAAGCGCGGAATATTGCGGCGCAAGCTCTTTGGACGCATCGTCGCCGCCGGCAAACATCGCCTTGAACTCGGCATCTTCGGTGCGACTGACGAGAGGCGGCGAGACGACGAGGATCTGCGGCGGCGGCCAGTCGAACGGATAGTCGTGGCCGCGCACGATGTCGATCAGGCGCTGGATGCCTTGTTTGGCCGCAACGGGATTGCCGTGGATCCAGGGCTTCATGTCGTTGGCGCCGAGCATGATGACGATGACGTCGATCGGCGCATGCGTGGTCAGCACCGTCGGCAGCGTTCTTGCGCCATTGCGGTCGGCGCCTGCCAGGTGATCGTCGAACGCCGTTGTGCGGCCATTCAGCCCCTCGGCAATGACATGCACGCCGTCACCTAGTCCGGTCTGCAGCACGCTTGGCCAGCGATCCTCGAGCGCATGACGGCCACCCTCGGCATTGTAGCCCCAGGTCAGTGAGTCGCCGTAGCAAAGAACCGTCTTCATCTTGCTCAACCCGCCCTTGCGAGGGAGTATTCTTCCTCGGCGTTGGTGACGACGGCGAATTCCTGCGCCTCCAAGCCGCCGGCGAAGAGGCCGGTGAAGAATTTCCGCACCGCCTTGTTCTTCCTACACCAGCATGCCCATCGGGTTCTCGATCAGCTTCTTGAAGGCGACCAGCAGTTCGGCACCGAGTGCTCCGTCCACGGCGCGATGGTCGGTCGACAGCGTCACCGACATCACGGTGGCGATTCTGATCTCGCCGTTCTTGGCCACCGCCCGCTCCTCGCCGGCGCCCACCGCCAGGATCGTCGCATGCGGCGGGTTGATGACGGCGGCGAAATCCTTGATGCCGAACATGCCAAGGTTCGACACCGCCGTGGTGCCGCCTTGATACTCTTCCGGCTTCAGCTTGCGACTGCGCGCGCGGCTGGCCAGGTCCTTCATCTCGTTGGAGATCACCGACAGCGTCTTTTCGTCCGCATGCCGAATGATCGGCGTGATCAGGCCGCCGGGGATCGAGACGGCGACGCCGACATCGGCATGCCTGTGCTTGACCATGGCGCTTTCGGTCCACGAGGCATTGGCATCCGGCACCGCCTTCAAGGCCATGGCCATCGCCTTGATCACCATGTCGTTGACCGACAGCTTGTAGGCGGGCGCCTCGCCCTTGTCGGTCTTCTTTACCGGTGCGGCCGCATTGAGCTGCGTGCGCAGCGAAAGCAGCGCATCGAGCTCGCAGTCGAGCGTCAGGTAGAAATGCGGGATGGTGGTCTTGGCCTCGACCAGCCGGCGCGCGATGGTCTTGCGCATATTGTCATGCGGGACGAGTTCATAGGAGCCTTCCTCGAACAGCTTCAGCACCTGATCGTCCGACATCGCCTTTACCGACGCGGGAGCAGCGGCCGGCGCGCCAGCCGGAGCTTTGGCAGCGGGTGCCGCCTTGGCGCCGCCGCCGGCTATGGCGGCATCGACATCGGCCCTCACCACCCGGCCATGCGGGCCGGTGCCGGTCACGGCAGACACATCGACGCCCGCCTCTTTGGCAATACGGCGCGCGAGCGGCGAAGCAAAGGTGCGCCCTTCACCCTCCCCCTTGTGGGGAGGGTCGGCAGGCCTTCCGGCCGGGGTGGGGGGCG